>CALHCH010000070.1 GCA_937930555.1 Candidatus Absconditabacterales bacterium
ATGCATCCCTCTCCCACAAACAGATGACATAGACAACGACTGACTCACCAACAAACAAGACGATGATATAGATGGAGATGGTCTCACCAATACCTCAGACGGTGATATAGACTGAGACTGTATCCCAAACACCCAAGACGACGATATAGATGGAGACGGAGACAAAAACGGGAGAGATAGTGACTGCAACTGATGATGAGGACACTGCGGTCAGGATGATGACGACGATAGTGACTGACTCCCAGATGATATAGATCCAGATGACGACAATGATGGCACTCCAGACGATCAAGAACCAGACCAAGACAACGATGGTATCCCTGACTCAGAAGATCCAGACGACGACAACGACGGCCTAGAAGATCAAGACGATCCAGATGACGACAACGACGGTATCCCAGACGACGAAGAAATCGACTCAGATGGAGATGGCACTACCGATGATGACGAATGAATAGACCCAGATCAGGGCTGATCGAGCACTGCTGGCACCAATGGATCATCGAATTGATGAGGTAATGAGAGAGATGAACAAGAACGCTCTGATGCGGAGCAAGATCCAGACTGATGATTTACATGATCTGTATCAGCACAAAAAAAGGTGCGTGCAGGTATACCATACAAAGCTGAGGTGAGAGAAATCTCTTGTCTAGCTGGATTGGGTGGTGATACCTATCTAGATCGAGATTATCGAGATTATCATATCATCGATACTGTAGTCCAACACAAAGCGCCAACAAATCATGATCTCCAACAATCTACAGTTCTCACTATGGAGAGAGCTATTGACGATCCGAGATATACTACGTTTCATGGGATAGGGTGAGATCTAGTCAAACTCGTATATCCTGATATATACAATGTGACTACTTATAATCAAAAACTACTGACCGAAAAAGAGATAGAAGAGAATCTAAAAATATATCTTGCAGAAAAAGTGCAGCAGTACAATAAGGAGCTAGATCTACAACTCTCCAAATCTTCATCACATTATGCACAACATCCAGATGCGTTTGATTTTTTGTGAGAAGTGCATAGTTCTGCTACACCAAATCGTGCCTATCAGACTTTACCATCTACATATTTTGAGGATATATTGGGGCAGGATCAGATCACACGTCTCGCTCATAGTCTCTACTATCTCAGCTATCCTCGAGAAACCAAACCAACAGGTGCTACTGTGGATGAGTATATACACAACGCAAGAGATACATTTGATATAGATCGCAAGCTAGAATATGTCCATGAGATATATCTCACCACCAAAACCGATGAACCAAATCTTCCTGAAAATGCTTCTGATGACTCGCTACGTCTACCTACTTATCTCGATCCCGAAAGAAAAAAAGCTTACGAAGTAGTATACATCAATTCCGATAGCAACGACGCTATACCTCTAAGGTGACAAGAATTGGAGTTTCGTGATGGGCCAGATCTAGGCTCTCCAGCTCCAGTAGATGTGTGATCATCTCACTATGGTCTCATCAAAGCTACTCAGCAGGCAGCAGATGATGACGCAGCTTGTGATGTGCCTCCAGAGTGAGCAGTACCATTGCTCAAGCGACCTGCAGCATTTGCCTGCTGGGTCAAACAAACACTGCAAAAACCAGTGGATTTTGAGCTCCAGATAGAGATTGATACTGTGAGCGTGGATGATATCCAAAATATGTTTAGCTCACGATTTGCAAATATCAAAGATATTGTACCAAACGACGCGTCTGATACAGAGCTTTGATCTCAAGATATACGTACATTTTGATCGATCGATTCTTCACCTACTTTTGATAGTGCTTTTGATAGTATTGATCCAAGTATTGATTCAGTATCTGCAGCTTGATTGGTGTATGCTCAGTCTGAGTGATGAGACGCCAGATCCGCTACGCAGTATGTATCTACCAATATATTGCCATATAGCACGATAGATCTGCAAGATCTAGGAGAGTTGCAGTTTCAGCTTGCTACAGATCGTGTAGTATGAGACGTGGATATCACGCTATCTTCATCTTGAGTCAACTCATTGATCATCAATGGACAAGATATCACTCAATCACCATTGTGACTCACGCTCAATCTGGATGGGTGATCACAAAATCTCCCTCTCTCGATCTCTGGTGATACAGGTGGTGAACAAATCATAGACGTTACTATCTGTCAGCAAGATGTATGTAGTGAGATGCAGCAGAGTGTGTATCTACAGGTAGCTGGACTAGAGCAGGTAAGCGTGGTGACACCCACTCAGCAGTTTATGTCTGGAGGAGTTTTTCCGTTTATGCTTGAGTGAGTAGGGAGTGATGGTGGTAGTATTTCATTGTTGCCATCTACTACTACGTTGCAGATACAATGATGAGTCCTTATTTCTTGATGATTGGAGGTGGCATCGATGCAGCTGTATACGATAGATGATACTATATATTATGTCCGTGTAGATGATGATGCTAGTGATGTCACCCTGCGTATTGGATCAGCTGATCAGAGTTTTGGTCGTAGGACGATACCTGTTGCTGATGTGCAGATACAGACACCAGTACGTATAGACTATACACTGCCTGATGCTAGTGTGTGATTTGTGACTCAGCAAGACGGCAAGACGGTACTTGCTCAGGAGAGACTGCCATCTATACAGATACAGATGCTATGAGTACAAGACGATTTTGTAGTACCTATCACACTTGATGGTGCTAGCGATCTTGTGAGTATATGATCTATAGATCAGGAGTGATTTTTTACTGAGTCGTCTGAGTTTGTGCTACAGTGACCTAGCTCGTCTATTACCTTACTCCCTACTGGTACAGCCGGTACTGATGAGATCGTGCTCAATATTCCTTGAAGATCACCAAAAATATTTCCACTCACGATCAACCCAAGTGATCCAGATACAGTTCATTTTGATATACCTGCAGGATCTATCTCGCCAGGTGATGAGATATCTGTAGAGGTCGAAGTGAGAGACAGTCGATGAAATTTATTTTTGGAGCCTACTGAGATAGATCTTGAAGCCACTGGATGACGAGAGTTGTGAGTAGATGCTGTGGTGACGAGTGGAGGTAGTGCTATATTTACTGGTCAAGCAACCCAATGAGGTTGATGTGGTTGCTCAGGTAGTATCTCATCCAAAAACAACGATAGCGAAAATGATAGTGATGATACTGATACCTGAGATGATGAGTCTCAAGATCCTTGAGATTCAGTTTGAGTGTCTAGTGATGGGGCAATCAGTTTTGATGTACAAAAAGTGCTACGACCAGAAAACAGTGAAACACAGGATCTCAATGGTATGTATGTAAACCTGTATGGTACTCAGCGATGAGATCAACAAAAAATAGTTGATCTTCTAAAGAACGAAAAAACATTAGCTATCACCACCACACGTGCGCTTCCAGGCTCATCAGAGCTAGAAAACAAAAAGAGCACTATCACTGCTGATGGTACTAGAAACGATGACCTAAAAATCATCAAGAACATGGTTTTGGAGTGAGAGCATGTATGGGTAGAATTATGATATGATGGAGGTGAGTGACGCATCTATATGTGAACCACATCAGATCTATGACTCTCTATCTCTACTGATCCAAATGATGTAGCTCAAGAACAAAAAACAGATGTACAAATTAAAACTCTTAGCTCGTCATGCTCTCAAAAAAACAACAAAGTATATGTTAATAATCAACTTGTATGAATAGATTTTGAAACAGGATTTATTCATCCAGATGTACATATCGTGCCGGATGGGCCTACAGGCAATACGTGGATCATCAATCACATCAACGAACCTATTGCTAGTTTTCAGCTTCGCCCACAGATATCTTCACTGAGATCTGAGATGAGTAGTCAGAGATATTTTGTGAGTGCTAGGTCTACTCAGGAGATAGAGATAGCATTTAAGGATACGTGATCTGTACAATGACCTGTATGATCTTCTATGGGTATTCTGGCAGCATGAGATCCCAATCAACACGTTTGATTTAGACACAACTTCAACGGGATTACCAATTTTTCTCAATGACAAGCGGTGGGACCAGCCAATCAATACTACGCAGATCCCAAACTTATCAATTTCTGAGATCCTTTCCTAAAAAGAATTGATCAAAGTCCGATGGTGGAGTATACTGATTTTGATGCTGGTATCTGACAGCAGATATATGCATCCACCGAAGCCATGAATCAAGTAGCCACCATGGATGCAGATGCTGATGGTCAGGACGATATTGTGATAGGATACAGCGACTGATCTATTAGATTTCTCAAAAACTACGGCTGAGGTGAGCCATATACTAACCTTGGCTCCTTGATGATAGTAGCGGACGGGCTCCAAAATTTTTGGCCAGGAGATGTGGATGGTGATGGTGATGATGACTTGATGGTCCTTACTCATTCCGACAAGCTCAGAGTCTACAAAAACAATGATGGTGTGATGGAAATCGATGGTCGACCGGTATGTCTCGATATACCAAATGGCGAATACAGCAGCGTCTGACAGACCAATCAATTGTTTGTGCAAGATGTGAGTGGCAATGATATACTTGATATTGTCTCGTATGCGGTGGATGGCGAGATAGAGATTTTTTATGGATGAGGTGATAGTTATATATCTACCGACCCCAACAAGTGTGATGATGGAGCACTTGCTAGAAACAACAAAAATCTCCTCAAATCGATGAAGCTTACTGCTTGAGAGAGTTTTTCTGACAATAGTCTTATCCATCGGTCAGGTCTGGATTTTCCTGCAGAAGAAGATGAAATTACGGTAGAGTGATATGAGCGATTGGGTGAAGAAGAGGCTACGATTGCGCCAGGCAAACTAAATAGAAAGCAATCAGCCGCATATGTCAAAAAAACTAAAGAAGATGCTATGAGTCGCATCCAAGAACTAGATCTCAATCAACTGATCGAGGACGGCAAAAGCAAGACCCTGGACTATCTCATCTGAAGCCAAGAATATCTCAGACCTCCTGCACAAAAATCTAACGAACAATATGCATTTATGCGTGCTCAAGACACCCTCAAGTCCGACAACGCAGAATCTATTGTGACCAAAACACTTGTAGATCAAAATGGTGGCTATGTAGAAAAATGAGATCTCCTTACGGTCCAAGTCAATATATCTGGCTGATCAGATATTGATTATTTAGAAAAACTTGATCTTCCAGTTATTATTTTCAAAGACTCATTCAACAAAATTCAAAACTTCCAAAATAATATGGGAGGTACTATTGATCGAAATATAGGCAATGGATATGAATTTATGATACAGTGATGATCTTCAGGCTGATTTAGCTATGAAGTGATGTACAATGGCAATGGTCATGCTAGGATAGAAGTAGAGTCTGAGATGGAGGATGTGTATGATGCTGCAGGTGTACGCACGACTTTGTTTGGCTGATCTCCTGTATATGCTCAATGATGACACAAAACCATCAAAGTCATACCAGATGATGCTTGCTACAAATGATATTTTGAATTTGATCCTACAGAAAAAGTAGTAGATCATACGGAGTACTATGATCAAGAAATGCAAGATGCAAATGATTTTGTGCGCGATAGATTGGATCAAACTCAGCAAGATATGACTGAACCTGATCTGGCTATGATCAAAAAACTCACGGGTATCCATGAGGTGGATTTTGATCCTGAGTTGTATGCGCTTATAGACGATACACTCTGACAGTGATCATCTGCAAATACACTCCAAACTCAATCTGGTGTATCAGTAGAAATACCAGGCAATCAATATGTAGAACAAGCACAAGATGCGCTTGTGGATGGTATGAATGCAATCTGTAAATGAAAGAAATTTGGAGAAAGTAACTGTGGAGGCTTACCTGTACCATTCAATATGGCGTTTCTTTCGCCTGGTGCATACAATGTATTTGGATGCAAGCTCGCAGATGACAAATGACTGCCTGTACTAGCATTCCCTACTACCGGAATCATCCCGGTACGACCACCAAATCCAGTCAATGCTGGTTGATATTTTGGTGGTAATTCTTCGGTATCACAGTTTAGGACATATCTGTCTCCTACACTCACTGCTGAGTTGTGAATAGCGGTATGTTTTGGGCCATATCAAGCAGGTATGAATATCAAATCACCTATCGGAGATATATGAGGCAACTGTATGGTACTAGCAGCAGCACTACCAAATGAATGTGATGATGGATCGAGTAAAAACAGAGATGAAAACGGTGAAACCAAATCTAGATATACACAAACATTGGCAAAAGAGATGAACGATCTGAAATCTATAGGTAGCTGTGATCCAATAGCTCAAGAGAGATCTCCATTTGTCTCTAGTGCAACTTGAGGGAGGACGGTTGTATCTGGCAAGCCAAGATCAGTTGTTGTATCCGAACCTCCAGTCTCCAATTATGCTCAATGAAGTCGTGGACAAGATTTCTTATCGTTTGATACCTATACTATCGAGTGAGGTACGGAGTTTAATCTAGAGATAGAGTGAGGTAATGTAAAATGACTGATGCAGTGTATGGCCAGGAAGCGATTTGACAAACAAATTAGATACGTAGCAAATAATCTGATGAGTATGCAGGTCAATGTTATTTTTCCAGACTTGGAAGACATGACTGAGGGGATGTGAGAGTTTTCTCGATCTGACATGAGTGCCAATATCAAGGAGAATTGGGTGACTTTTGATGCTATGGTTGCAAGCAATGATAAGACATTGGAGTGATCACGAATAGATCCTGACAAAAAAATAAACAAATTATTTATGCCTAGATCAATCACTCAGAGTTTGTCAGAAAACTTCAGCAATCCATTTGATGAGTTTGCAAGTATTTTTGAAAGCATACCATTGATCAATGTCAAACAAAGACGTGTGCGTATGCAGATACCTCGATTGTTTGAGGAAGATATCCTCAAATTAGAACTTCAGCGAACCGCATGGATAGATAGAAATGAGCAGATACTCGCAGCTTGGAAAGAATTGGATCTGGATGATGATTCTAGATATCTCAGAGATGATATGGAACAACAACTCCAAGCAGTCAGAAGAAACATCAGAATCTTGAATACTTACAAAGAATTGCCAAGCAAGCTTTCTAGTTATATCCATTCTTGGGATAAGTATATAGAGTCTGTATATGATTTTGCAGATGATATGGTGCATCAGCTGACCTGATGGATGCAAAACAACGCAAGAAGGTACAGTAGATATGTAGATACTATCATTGTGATGATTTGAATTATTGATTCACGACAATGATTGATTGATTTTTCTACTGATCGAAAAACAAAATGCGCAAAATGTAGTGTGGATAATTACGATTATTATTCTTGTAAGTTGAGCATGCTGTGTATAGATCTACCATTGTTGCCTATACCATCATTTAGGATACCTGACATCACTTTGGATCTCTCTCAGATCAATCTGGGCATGGATATCTTAATACCAAAGTTTGTCTTCTTGCCAGAAAAGATCCAGTATCCGCGCTTGCCTGATTTTCCTGATCCGCAGGACTATGGTCTCAATATAGATATAGAGCTACCAATTATACCGCAATTGCCACCACCTCCACCACTACCAGATCTCCCAGATCTAGAGATTACTGCTGATCTTGATCTCCCGATCCTACCACCTCCACCCAAGATACCAAATATCTTCCCAGCTATCAAGGTTGTGATAGAAGCTGCAGACCTTATTGGGACGATATTCTGTATATTCAAATGATGAATAGGTCTTGTGGCAGAGCAAAGCGTCAAAACAAGAATCGAACATCTCACTCAAAGAACTCGAAATGTAGAACCATTTGATAGTATATCTATCACTTTGCCCGAACACCCACTAGAGTGATTTGATTTCAAGATCGATGCATTGGTCGATTTGGAATTTAGTTTTGATTTACTCTATGATGTGTTTGATACCATAGCAGACAAGGTCAATGAGTGAGTGGCAGATGGTATCAAGGATGTCACCAAAGAGGTTGCAAATTTTGGTGGATCGCTATTGAATGATAGTGTGTGAGACTTTTTGGATGGAGCAGGTAATGTGGGTTGAGTCATCAATGATGGTATTGATCTGGACCTTGAGCTTGATCTCTCGCAGACTTCGCAGCAGCAATACACGTTTGATCGACCTGAGATATCCGATCCTCAGGCATCATATCATCAGCAGTATCATCCAGGTGGTGAGGTAGAAGAGGTCAAATCAAGACTAATATCAGAATTGGAATATATGGCTCAACAACCTAAACTAGAATCATATGCACAGCGAGCAAACAATATTATCTCATTATTGCGTGCAGATACCAAGGTGGCTCCAAATATCCTATGAGTGCAACAAGCAGGTCAAGAACTACAAAAATATATTGCTACGCAAGGTGAAGAATTGGACAAGATGCAGGATATGCTTTCTCGTGATTTTGATGCATTTGTGAGGGCATATGTACCAGAGCAGCAATTGGTAGACAGTGATAATGTCTGAGATGACGAGATAGTGGCACAGTTTGGTACTCATATATTGGATGCAGATCCAGATATCATAGCACGCATCCAGTGACAAGATCATCCTGCTGTATCATATATCAATTATCAAAAAGATCTCATCTCATGATACCACAGAGCCCTATGAAGATATACTCCACAGGATCTCAAAATGGATCCATTGATTCATGAATCAGCTTCTCATTATATGCAATGATTGATGGAAAGATTTGTGGATACAGATGATGGCATCACAATTAGTACAGATCGTAGATCACAAGCTCTTGGTGATAGAGGTGATAGAGTTGCATTGGCTCAGACTGATACTAGAGCTATACTAACCGATAAAAAATCAGATCTTCCAGACGATACTGATATACCTGCTAATGTATCGAGAGTGGATGAGGAGACGCTATTTACTACTCAGCAAGCATATGAAAACGGTGAGTGTATCCCTCTCCCACAAACCAATGACATAGACAACGACTGACTCACCAACAAACAAGACGATGATATAGATGGAGATGGTCTCACCAATACCTCAGATGGGGATATAGACTGAGACTGTATCCCAAACACCCAAGACGACGATATAGATGGAGATGGAGACAAAAACGGTAGAGATAGTGACTGCAACTGATGATGAGGACACTGCGGTCAGGATGATGACGATGATAGTGACTGACTCCCAGATGATATAGATCCAGATGACGACAATGACGGTACTCCAGACGATCAAGAACCAGACCAAGACAACGATGGTATCCCTGACTCAGAAGATCCAGACGACGACAACGACGGCCTAGAAGATCAAGACGATCCAGATGACGACAATGACGGTATCCCAGACGACGAAGAAATCGACTCAGATGGAGATGGCACCACCGATGATGATGAATGAATAGATCCAGATCAGGGCTGAGAAAACAGCAATTGATGATCAGATAACTGATCGGGTGGATCTGCAGGCTGATGAGCTATTCCAAATTTTGCAGAAAAATACAAAGAGTGAATAGAGCAAGTAGATATGACCGCATTTATAGAATGATTTTTTGTGCCTGGAGAAGACGACAAGTACCACAATATCATCTGATGGACAGAAAAAGCTGAATCGATTTTTGACTCCAAAAATTATAGTTTTGTGGATCTAAACGAAGATGGAGAAACTGATGTGCTTATGCGAGACAAGCATTCTATTTTTGTAAAATATGCTAAACAAAATAATGATTATGCCTCATCAGGTGAGACGTGATTGGTCCAGTTGGGATCACGATGATCCGCTGCACAATTACAAGAAGCAGCTTTGGATAACGATGGATATATCAATGACTATAAGGTGCGAGATGAAAAACAGGTGAGGTTTGATTTTCGTAGAGAAGGGAATAATTACGACTCGATGTGATTTTCTCGAAACAATACCACAGAGGACGCGTATGTTGTGAGCTTGACTCACAAAGTAGATGTCCACAACAATAGTGATGGCAAAGTAAATGCCGGATGAACCTGAGAAAAAGTGACCTATCTACTCTCTCTGCCTCAATGATTGTCATACACTGGATTGCAACTTGAGCTACCAGAAGAGCTAGACAAGTGATCTATCGAAGACTATGTCGAAGATGGAACCATACTTGCGGTAAATTATTTTGATGGAAGAGCTGATCGTATCAATGCTTTGTTGGAAAATGTACCAGCAGAGCGATACTTTACCAAGGTGTCTGCATTGCGTTTGTGAACAAGTGGTTGATGATTGTTTAGGGCAGCCAAAAAAGATACCTACAAAAAAATCTGACCTCGATCTAGACAAGTCATAGCTGGTGCACAAAAACGATGAGATGATGCTCGTCCGACTCTCTCACTAGAGCTCATCAGAAACACAACTCAAGAAACAATCTCTCAATGAACAGATATGTGATGATTTGTGCTTACAGAGTATACCTTGTCAGGAGAGTGGTTGGACAATGGTGAGGTGTTAGAAAATCGAATTATGTATGATGATCAGGTTATTTTTGCAGAAAAAGATGATGATCTAGTATTGGAAAATTTGTATTACCGTTATCCTACGGTTGAAAAATTTGTGATGTGAGCTAGAGATCAAGCAGGTAATGAGATAGAAGTGTGAGTGTTGCTGGATATTACTTCGCCTTCATTGCAGATAGTAGACATCAAAGAGCAGTCCGTGTGATTTGATATCCATGCACAGCTATCTGATACTATAGATGATGGACAGGTTGTGTTTATGAATGACAGATATGGGCGATACGAAAAACTCAGTCCATCTAACTACCCAGTCAAACCTACTGATCCTCTGACGATCTGATGACTCTATGTCACTGATGATAGTATCGGCATGAGAGATACCAATGGCATAGACAGAGCAAGTATCAATAAAGACACATGAGAGATCACAGTAGATGAATCCGATACCACAGATATACGCGTCAACTTTGCGACTTCACAAGCAGAAATATCAGTGATTGATACTCAGACTCAGCAAAAAATATTTGATGTCTCGCTCAGGGCAGACACTCTTGAGTCACTTACATTGTTGCAGTGAGCGTATACTCAGACGCCTATACAGTCTAGCGCTGTATGACCATGATTTGTGTGATGATACTGTGTATGACCTATAGATGATGAGTGTCACATATATATAGACAAACAATGAAATGCTACCATACCACCACCATACAATACTGAGTATGTCGCCACCTATGATTTTGATACCAAAAACAATACTGTAGTATACACACTCCAAGACTTGATGAATACCGAGGTGCTTAGTATATGATTTGTACCACAACCATTGGAATATAGTAAATAAACTTTAAATTTAGATATATTTACTACGTAGTATATCGACGTAATTATATGATATGAACTGCTGTTTAGCTGTCTCGTGAGATACAATATATAGTTCAATTTTATAATCGATATACTATAATACACACTAACATATCATTATCTTTTGAATCTTATTATCTATTATGACTACCAAAAAACTTCTTTGCATCTGAATCGCCACCGTATCATTGTGTGTACACAATGTGACGTTTGCTGCGTGAGATTGTGTAGAGGTATTGGATCCAGCGCAATTTGCTACCAATGCTTTGTGAGTATTGGATACAAATTCCACCAAAAGAGTATTCTTTACTGATTCTGGACTTCAGACAGTAGTCAAATCACTCAACACCTATTGTTGTGATAGTGGAGACACATCCTGAGAGGCTTGTGCTGACAGACAAATCTACAAAAACCCTACCTACAAATCGCCAAATCTTATTGATCATTTTAAGTTTGTGTTTGATCTACAGCTCCAAGGCAAAAAAATATCAGAAGATGGTAATGAAGTCACCTGTGATGCATATGATGTCTCTTGCGAACCGCAGATATACACTGAATTTGACCTTCCATCTCCTATGGTGTGTTTTAGAAATGGAGCGGATGTGGACAATGGCTGAGATGAGAGATGTCAGACTGTGTATGATGTATGATCTGGAGTAGACACGCTGACAGCATCTACAGATATATCATCTCCGGCTCAAGTGCGATGATTGTACCAAAAATTTCGATCCAGTGATGAATATCTCGTACCACCAAAAGCATCCACTCTTACGAGTGCTCAAGCGGTACAAGATCTGAGATATATGCAATTGTGATGGCTGATGTGTCAAGAAGTGGCCATTATCCACAATCAATTATTGACTACCTCAAATAGCTCTTGAAATATATTGCAGCAATGCAAAAAGTATGTAAGGGATGGTCTACAAAAACATGCTAGATACACCAAATCACTTAGCTTCAATGCTCAAGAACAGCAGATGGCAAGCATCAATAGTACAGTAAGAGAGTATATGTATACTACATTTGATACATTGATGGACAATATAGCGAGTCTAGTGAGCAAATGATATCAAGCAATGAGTGAGATGTGAACAGAGTATACCACTGTATGTGAGTAGTTTTAGTATTGTATATGTCTATGTATTTATTTAGATGATCTCAGCTGGTAGTAGGTATAGGTAGCATGTTTTTTGCTATATCGAGTATCGCTTATGCTCAGTCCTGTCCTGCGTGCAACACTGCGCCAGATCATATCGATACGTATATACAATCCATGTCAGCTGTACTGGATTATATGGATACGGTCATTGCATCTCAGCCTCAGGATACATCCACACCAGATCCCAAAAACATCACCTCAAAAACCAACGCTCAAGAATCTCTGACGAATTCTGTGATCAAAAAAGTGGTAGGAGATCCTACCGAAATTTCTGATAATTTTTATGATATATTTTCTGATTTTAAATCATTGCAATCAGCAAATGCAATCACTAGAGATAAACAAAAATTGACCGACATCGCGGAAAGAATTGCTCAACAGTCTTTGGCCATGACTATGACACCAAATACTTTGGCTAAAAAAGAGATAGATACTAGCGTCTTGGACCTAAAAATAATTGATGATGAATTAAAAAAATTGTGATATATATCATTGGCAAGTACTGGAAGAAAGTACAATCTATCCAATGATAATACTTACGAAGATCTGTATGCGCTCTTGAAGCAAATCAACTCCATGTATGCGCAATTGTTCAACGATACATTTTTTATGAATAAGTTGGCTATAGATAGCAACCAGTATAGTACTCCAGACACCCAAGACAATGAAGGTGTATTGGCTATAGAGGATGAGTCTACTACAGAAGTAGCCAAGATTCTTGATATATTGCAAAACAAAAAGTTTGAATTGGCATTTGAAGATGTGAAAGACAATGTGAGTGATGCTACTATATATGTGTCTGTAGACAGGGTCAAGTTTTTTGAGACAGTCAAAAAACTAGCCAATGACTATGCATGTGCTGAGTGATCTGGCAATGTCTGTGCTGATGGTACCAAAGAAATGAGAGACAAAAACAGAGAGCTGTATAAAGATAGAATAGTGTCAGATGCAAGCAGTGCAAAAAACATAATAGAAAAAGCAAATAATCGTTTGAGAGGAACGTTTGGTGCTGATGCAGATGCAAGCGCATCATCATCACAGTCTCAGCAGTCACTAGACCAAAGCAAACGATGAGAAAACTGACCAGAAAATAATTGAACACCTGATCTGTTGCGCTCTCCAGTCAAGACTATTGTAGGATTGGGCAAAAATCTTTGAACTGCTTTTTGGTCTGCGACCGAACCATTTCATAAACTATTTGATCGTACTGGAGCATCTCAAAATCCAGTCGATCAAAAAATACCAGATACGCCTCCTACGGCCTCCAAAGCACAAAGATCTCAGAGAGACAAAATACTTGTCCAAGAAATTGAAAATCTACCACAATCACTGCTTGCCTCAAACAATGACTTGCGTATTGATCAAGTATCGTTTATTGGATTGCGTGATGGGGAGGATAGAGTATCCCGTACCTTTGCAAAATACGCGATACAAAAACCACAGCAGGTAGACAAGGATCTCCTATATGCAAATACAAATACCGTAACCAAGCAGATGGTATGAATCAGTAAATCAATACATCAGGCAGCAAACACCATCTGAGACTACAACAAAGAATGAACACTCAATCATGCTTTGGTAAATATGTGTGAAAAACAATGTCCAGATCTTGCAGGCAAAAACTGTAGAGTCGAAAATTAAGTATATAGATGCTGATTAGCTATTTTATAACATAGATACAATGCAAACTATTTTTAGACAGTACATCTTCTTTGTATACACATTGACTTCGCTCATAGTGATATTTTTGTTGTTTGTGAGTGCCTCTTTTGCAGTATCAGAAAAAGTACAACAACTCCAAGAGGAAGGCAAGATGTGTATCAGTGACTATACAAGAATACAGGAGGAGTTTTTGGGTACGATAAGCAACAAGAACAATACGCTCACAGATCTTATGGTCAAAAATCAAGATACAGGTGCAGAAAAATGAAATCTAGTAGAGTATTATTGCAATACATGGCTTCACACTTTTCCACAAAACTGAGAATCCAAATTGGATAATATGAAATATCGATGTGTTGATTCCAATCAAATGAGGTTTGATCCTAGACAGTCTATGTTTATGTACGGATTGTGTGTGGCGTACGATGAGGCCAACAAGACTCGTACTGACTACAGCTACAAAGAACGAAGCAGTATTTTTGAGGTAGAGTATATTGTACCATTTAGCAACAATAAAGAACAAAATATAGACAAATCAGTGGTGACCAATATACAGAAATATATACCTGAAGAAGTTGCTGCCGACCTGCTAGGTGAGCGGCGAGAGCTGGACTCACAGGAGGATGACTGTGATCCTACCAAGGGTATGGCAAATTGCTGGATGTGATATCCTACATCCAATATCTTGCGCAATGTGTTTTGAGCGTATTTTGATCTAAAAAAAGCTGCAATAGATGGAGTCAATCATGGGAAAAAGCCTGCTGATATAGATCTAGCAGTGCAGGATCTATCTCGCGCATTGTTTAACCAAGAAGAGGCTGAGAGTGGTATCTGTCTGGATACATCCAAGACATTTCTCTCCAAGACGGATGCTCCATCCAATGAGAGTCAATCATATTGTGGACATCCTCAGACATATGCGTTCGTGTACAATCAGATAGAGTCAGCGCTGCTGGATGTGGAGAGGGTGACCAAACTCAATCCAGATCCTATCTACGAAGATCCATGTGAAAGCGTTCGTGGCAATTTGTTGGCTTGTGCGATGAGTGTATTGCCTGATGAGTTTGGTGATGAGATAGATGACAAGCCACTTCTGCATGACTGAGAGGAACGAGCTTGGAGAAATCTTATTGCAAACGAATTGTTTTTTGCTCATATGTGGGCTGATTTTTTTGAGATGCAATTGTTGAGCAACACAAGATATCAGTGAGATGATGAGTCTAGCAATCTAGAAGACAAGATCAAAAGATCTAGACTAGAAATACTATGATTGCGTCAGCATCTAGATATGATAGAGGATGCTAGCGATAGGATGATCACTTTATTGGCGCAGTATCGTACGATGTATGCTATGTGCATAGCGCTGAGTGCCCAACAAGAAGATATAGATGCACTACACAAACCACTCAATAAAATGTATGCCCCAACACATCAACTCTATTATGAAACCAAAAATGCTCAACAAAAAGATGGAGTGTAATTTTATTTATTATGCCTTTGATGATACGTGTTATTTTATATATTGTATGTGTGCTTTGTTCTGGATCATTGATGATGCAGGGTGTGTCTGCGCAGTCTGATCCTGAGGCTGATATCAGCTCACTACTCAATGATATGAGACTCAAATACAAAGATGTCTGAGATAGATCGACAATGGTAGACAAGGTGGTAGACGGACGTAATTTATTTGATGCGAGTTATGCAAATGAGTTGTATAAAATATATGAAAAAAATTTTCAGACTCTCGATTTGATCTATGATCATCTCACCACCCAAGAATCCTACTGCCCAAAATGAACTTTGCTCAATACTGAAAATGCTACCTATCTCACCTATGATATCGACCAAAATCAGACCGTACCGGTCACATTAAGCAAAAAAGACGTAGTAAATATTTTTTCTGAAACATCTTATGGTGTAGAATTGTTGTGATTGCTAGAATCGCAAAGAGCATTTGATTCTTCATTGTCTTTGAGTTCTGACAATTCGTTTGCTGCGTCATGTAAGTGGATCGTGTGATGTAGAGATGGTCTTACTCAACTGTCTTGGGAGGATAGGCAGACTGGTTTTCAGGATGGTGATGATGCAGATAGAGAAGTGTGTGCGGATATAGTATCTGATCTGTATGAGCGATATAGTTTTCAGGTCGAGACCAATCTAGACTATGACACAAATAGAGATCGAGAGATCTACGTCAATGGGGTAGTAGAGCAGGATCGTGGTCAGTTTTGTGATATCAATCAAAAACTAGAAAGTATCACAAAAATGGTGTCTAGTACGACACAGGACTTTCCAAGCTTTTCTTCGTTTGATCCTCAGCAGATACCTAGAGATGATGATGTGAGACTGCCTACAGAATATGCTTGAGCTAATGAGGATGCACCAGACGAGAGTGATTTTGGTAATATAAATAAATATGTCCCGACAAGAAGTGTGCCAAATACTGATGAACAGATAGAAAAAAATGCCGAATATCTCACAGACGTCTGACCAGCTCAAGCCTCACTCTCTCCAGGCAATGCTGCGCGTCTGACCCCAAAACCTAAAGTGTGATGAGTGGCATCATTGTTGGGCAATCAGCCTTGAGCAAATACTGCTCAGGTAGGATGAGCAAGCGGAGCAATACAAAATATCCAATGTGAGGTAAATGAATTTGAGGCCAGTGATGAAGCTGTAGACCTGTATAATGAGTGATCAGAGTTGGATGCGTTTTTGAATACGTATGTGTGAGATATAGACACTCAAGCGCGCTCTAGATTGGCTCTTGCTCATCCAGACAATCTCACACCAAAACAAGAACAAGACCACAATGCTGCAGATGAGCCCTTGATAGACAAGGCAGATCTGGAGGCTATGATAGCTGACATAGATACACTCAATGCTATAGAGTGAGATGCGCCTGAGTTGATAGAATCCATGAAGCAGTCTTTTGGTGAATGTATTCAAGAATTTACTGATGAAGATCCAGAATCGGTTTGGGCGCAGATCAAGACTCATGCATCTAGTACATCAAAAATATTTGAATGTGTCAGGCAGGTGTTTTGTGATGAGATCACTGATCCTTCGGGTAGATGATTGTATACTATCAGGTACTGTAGTGTCCCAGCTAGAGAGAGACGTATAGCCAATACCATGCGTGTAGACAGTCTCTCAGACACACTTGATGCTCATATAGCAGTACTAGAAAACATGAACAACAACGGAAATATGGTCAAACATGTCAAAACAAAAGAATTTTTGGAATTTCAAGTATTTGGCTTGCAGTATTCTCCAAGGTTTGCTTTTTCGCTCAATACAAATCTTAAAAAACCTAGAAAAACACATGATGAAAAAGTAAAAAAAGAAATTGCACAGCAGACACTTGGCAAGCTAAGAAAAACCAATCTCCAAGAGTATGGTGATATGCACAATCAGCTGCAAAGCGTGATATGACCAGATACATACAATGCTGCACTAGAACAAGCATCCAATGTTGACCTCCAAACTGCAGATGAGCTTTCTACAAATTTTTTGGAAGCTAAGAGAATACAAGAAAGTCTCACCAGTATATCTAGTGAAGAAATACTCCATCAGCAATCCAATCAAATACACCACACAGTGATAGAGCACGGGAGTGAGACCCTACAAGATCAACAAGAGTTTTGGTCTGCTATACAATGAATGTTTGCAAATCTCAATGATATCGTCAACAAAAAGTATCAATCACTTGGTGGTGGAGGATAGATATATTTTTTCAGTTTTTTACCAGATTTTGTGCTATGCTTGTTATATGAGATATCCACGTCACATCCAAATACGTACAAACAATAATTGATCAGATACAGTTACATGTAGATAAACATCCACACCAAAAAAACATTATATTTGTGGGAGATTATGTCTATCATTTTAATTATGATAGAAAGTCACTCTTGATGATCTATGATTTTTTTGTGGATCTATATGAGTCTGGCAAGACATTGTATATCTTAGCCTGAAATCACGATTGGATATCTTGAAATTTTGTTTTTCAAGAATGAAAACGTGCTTTTGATCTGATCAATACTGATGAGCGTTGAATATATTTTATTACCGAGCCCACTCAGGTCACCATCGAGTGACAAGAGTGTTTGATGTTGCCATATTATACACCTCCCGTAGATACCTATACAACCAATGCATTTGATGATCTTCTGAGTTCCGAACACAGCAAAGAACAAATCTCTTGACGCATCAATAGTATTTTGACAGACCAGGTACAGGAGCGAAGATCGTCATCTAGCACTACCTCTTCGATATTGCGAGTGTTTCATCATTGGTATATGGTAGGCACCAAATTTCCCTGACAGTTTGCGAGTTTTAGTTACAAGAGTCCAGGCTTGAGCAAACAGTTTTTTGAGGTAGATGATATTAGGCTGATATCATGACATCTCCATAGACCATTTGTCCATCGCAACTATCTGTGTGTGTGAAGCACTCGACATACCTCGCCACTAGAGATCAATCAACAAAAATACTTGTTTGTGCTAGAGGCTGACTCTCACGAGACTCAGGCTCATCATCTCCAGATCAATCCCTATCTCCAGATACAAAGCGAGCAGATCGTAGATAAATCCCTGGTAGATCATACCATCCAGACACTCAAACATGAACAAGAAGAACTATTTGATGATTGAGACTGGACTGTGCAGACCCACTACGACTCAGATACACAACTCCAAAAACATAGCCTCAGTATCCAATCCCAAAAACCATATAGCGATATGGAAGAGCTTGTGACTACAGAACTATTGCAAGAAGTGCAAGATGTAAAAATAAAGAAATACACTAAATCATTGGCGGAGATAGTACACTCGCTGGACAGCTCATCCAAAGAACTCGAATATCGCATCTCAGATCGAAAAGATCTGCTCAAGCAGTATATCGAACAAAAATACCCATCAGAATCTTGAAAATATCTCCTCCAGCTCGAAAAAATGGACATACTCAAATAGTTTTGCTAATATGTAAATACATTTTGGTGCAAATAGGGCTCGATATTTGTGCTCTGACGTGATAGGAATATACTTGTGAGGATAAGTATATTTTTGTTTTTTGTGATGATGTATAGGATAGTGGGAGTGATATGCTGTGTGTGCTTGCTGATGCTAGGGTGAGTAGATGCGATGATGAGTCTGATGAGCAAAATCTCTGTGGGCAATTTTTGGGATCTATGAGTGGTGATAGAGAGTTTGTGAGATGTGTTGGTGAATGCGCAAGACGCTGACTCCTGAGCATCTCTGCAAGAAAAAACCACAGAAAATCAGATCGAATTTATGAATGGATTGCAAAGAATACTGAGGATGATATATCTGCTAATGCGGCCATTGTTGGCTGTATGATGAGCAGCACTAGACAATTCTTTGATCTATTGAGATGTGTTTTATCTCAGGACTTCGCTGTGGAGTATGCGACAGATCATGAGAAATTTTGCAAATTTTATTCTTTGAGGAATATTTTTGTTCGCGATTTTTTATAACATCATCAAATGAGGTGCTGCAGAAAAACGATCATTCAAAAAAGTTTTGCCCAAATTGTTGTTTTCTACGATATTGATACAGGCGAGTCGATTTATGATGTCAGCGTTGATTGATTTTTCGCAGATAGGGGTGTATACGATGGGTACCTTGCCGCTCAATATCCTAGCTGACAGAGCAAATCCAACTGGAGATGAAAATGCTGGTGCAGTAGGCAAAAGTTTAGACGATGTGAGATTTTTGAAAACACATGTTCAGTTTTCTGTAGATGATACAAGAGCTCAAAACGGTACTGATGCGACGCATACGATATTCTACAGCTGCAATAGTATGCCAGTGGAAACTATCGAAGATCAAGACAAAAATCTTGTAGAAGTGCAGACTCAGTATTTTATACCGTGTAGGATAGATGGAGGATTTTTTGTAAAACAATGAGAAAAATGAGATGGTAATTCTCGATCCAATCGAAAAGCAGGACAGATCAGCGAACGACAAAACTATGG
>CALHCH010000071.1 GCA_937930555.1 Candidatus Absconditabacterales bacterium
ACAACAAAAAACTAATAATCCCAACTAGTGAGAGAATGTGTGTCCGTGATGATCTTATCATCTGTCGTGTAGTATTTTTCATGTTTTTTGTAAGTTGATATATGGATTTGAATATAATCAATATGTAAGCATGTCATCCTAAGCTTGTCGAAGGGTGCGAGTTGCTGTTATTTTGAGTCGTATACTTTGATTCCGCTTCGCTACACTCAGCATGACAAATTCACTACCCCTTTAAATACTCCTCAAACAACACAATCTTGTCATCATAATAATTCGCCTCTCTATCAAAACATTGAAGCTCTTTCTTGTGTGTATGGTAGTACGCGATATACTCCTTTGCTTGTGTTGCATCTCTCTCTAGGATAGAGATTTCTATGATATTTAACAGCACTTCTGCATCCATTTGATTTTGTTTGTGAGATTTGAGAAGATGCGTCATACCCTGCTCCCTATTTCCGGATCGGTATTCGCATAGTCCATAGCATCTCAGGATCTCAGGATTGTCTCCATCCAAGAGAGATAGTGCTTTTTTGAAATATTTTTTAGCTTCTGACCAGTTGGTTTTTTCCATTTCTAGGACGCCCTTGATATACCAGCTCATCGCATCGTCCTTATTGCTCCTCATCAAGAAATCTACCGGCTTCTCAGCCTTGGTAATCTCCCCTCTTCTATACTCGATATCAGCCACCTGATACAGCGCTTCTCTATTGGTCGGATCGCGCACCAGGAGACCGTTGACCTTCCTGAGGGCATCTTCATATTTTCCTTGTGCCTTGAGCGACTCTATATCCTCCAGGACGATTTGTGGTATGGTCGACATCTCTATCCAAAACAACATCTAAAATTACATAATCATTGCATACCATATACTACTCATATACGCACCAAAACACAAAAATGATTGCAATTTTCGCAAGATCAGCTAGTCAAGTAGCGGATTTGTGATATCGTAGAGATTATTTTCAACAAAAAGAAAAAGCGACCGCAGTCGCTCTCTTATTTTCCAATTTTCACCAACTCGTCTGATTTTATCAATTCATCCAGCCTACTACTGCACCTGTACTCCAGGACCCATAGTAGGTGCTAGGTAGATTTTTTTGATGAGATTTCATTTTACACCAGTTGGTTTATTATCATCCATTGATTTCAATACTGTTTCTACATTTTCTATGAGTTGTGCGTCATCAAAGTTGAGCTTTCCTAGTGCGATATGGATAGATCCGTGCTTATCTAGCTTGTACTCTACTTTTCATTTTTTAAATTCATCTACTGCTTTGGCTATATCAGCTACTACGGTACCAGCTTTTGGACTTGGCATGAGACCTTTTGGTCAGAGCTGTTTTGCTATCCTAGCGAGATCTCTCATCTGGTCAGCAGTCGTGATCAGTATATCAAAATTGATATCACCTTTGTTTACTGCATCTACGATCTCAGTATTTCCTACGAGATCTGCTCCAGCAGCTTTTGCTGCATCTCTTTTGTCATCAGCCACAAAAGCAGCTACCTTGACGGTCTTACCAGTACCATGAGGCAACACTACTGTTCCTCTGAGAGCTTGGTCATTATACTTAGGATTTGCATTGGTATCTACATGTAGCTCGAGACTACCTACAAATTTACTATACGATACTTCCTTGACCAGTGCTACAGCATCAGCTAGTGGGTATTTTGCTTCTGCATCTACCTTAGCTCTTGCCTCTACATACTTCTTTCCTTTTTTTGCCATTTTAGTAGTTATAAATAAGTTAAAAGTGGTACTAACGATGAGAATAAAATCATCTTCCACATAATTCTCGCAAATAGATTTTTTTAAGATTTATTTAGAGTATCGGATACACTTGATTGAACAGATATATTATTATTTTCAAAATTATGAAAAGCTACTCATATATTAATCATATTTTGATAGAATTCTGGATAATTCATTTTGATGGTACTCCATACTCACATGGTATCGCATGAATCATTTCGCTTATCTACAATGTTTTGAATTTGAGAGCAAAGCACTTCAGTATCTCAATCAGCTATCTTAACTGCAAACTGCATATCTTTTCGCAACTGCACCATAGCATCAAGCCTCTTAGGTCACAAAAATGTAGCAGTTTTTGGAAATAGTGAGATAGATTCGGATTTTGCTCATATAAAATTATCAACTCTTTTTATTCCTTCTGACGTAGATAGATATTCTTTACTTGAACCAATACCCATATGCGATGAAAATAATAAATCACATCTCTCCTCTACTTAACTTCTATCCCCAATGACCTCGCAGTACCCATAATACTCTTTCTGATACTGTCCCTGTTGTTGGTATTCATCACTGGCATCTTGATATCAATGATTTCTTCTAGATCAGCTTCACTCAGAGTAGCCACTTTTGTCGTATTTGGTTCTCCACTACCAGACTTGATCTTTGCCTTGTACTTGAGGAGTGAAGACGTCACTGGAGGATGGATCACCATTTTGAATGATCTATCTATAAATACCGTAATATCTACTGGTACTTTAATTTCTGCACCACCATATTTTTGCATAGTCTCCATCGTATCGTCGTTGAATTTTTTTACAAATTCTCCGATATTGATACCGTGCTGACCTAGGATAGGTCCGATAGGAGGTGCTGGTGTTGCTTTACCTGCAGGCATATGCAAGGTAAACTGTACTTGAATTTTTCCTGCCATAATAATACATATAAATAATAAAAGCGGTCATAACGGCTTACGCCTTCCGCATCAGATCAGTTGATAGTTATCCAAGAGATCTTAGGAAGATGCATAGTTCCATACACCTTCCTAAGATATCTTGATGTGCCATATACTACAGATGTACTGTACAAAGTATATAAGAATTTTCAAAAGTAGTTGCTCTCACGATATATGTATTATAAATCAAGCTTACCATATAACGTCCCACTAACAATTTCACGAGATCCTTCACTACGAGATATTTTATTGAAATATCTCTACGTTCAGGATGACGATTGCCTATTCTCGTATCTCGTATCTCAAATCTCGTATCTTAGTAAAATTCTTCAAACTTCTTCTGTATCTCCAACTTATTTCCCAGACTCGCATATCGATCTCTATCGACTTGGACAAACCAAGCGTCTCAGTCAGCAAACGTGACAAGCATCAATTTTTTGAGATTATTTTTGTAACTTGGAAGTGTGATTTCTGTGACTTTACTCCCAAACAACTGATTGTTTTGTATACTAATTTGATTGGTGATGTCAACTGATGTTCCTCACAAAAAACTTACGATTTGCTTGATATCACCAGTGTATTTGCCTAGATATACATAGTGAGTATTGTTGATGTCTTTGAGTACGTACTGTACCTCATCAGTGAGCTGAAGTGTCTGCATCAGTGGCATCTGCTTGTCCCATACTCGGGTATCAGCAAGGATGATCTGACCAGAAGAACTAGGCTGAGTCGTAGTCACAGGGGCACTAGTGGTAGGCACTACTGGAGGAGTGACGATAGTCTGAGGCTGAGTCTGACCAGTGCGGCTGGCTAGTGTACCCACTGGATTGGCTGATGTGCCTATATTGGTAGCATCATCAGTATCATCCCTCCCAAACAAAAAGTCAGTTGAGTAGAACTTCCTCCCCTGAAGATCTTCCACCACAGCTGGGAGAGAATTGTTGGGAGATGTTGATGTGTTTTGGGTAGCAGCATCAGTACTTTGGGAGTTATTTTGCACGATTATAGGATTTTTTTTGGTATCTTGAGCTTGCGGCAATGCTTTTGGATCTGCAAATACCTGATTGTTGGGATTGAGTGAGGTATCATAGTAGATATCATCGGAGTATTGATTGTTGGAGAGCTGACGCGTCCTATCCACATACACCAATCTATCTATATCCGAAGCCGCAGGCACTGATTGTGATTGTGATGTAGTAGCAGGAGAAGTATTGGTATACACCACATCACCACGCACATCAAAAAATATCACGTACACCAACAATAGCGCAGCAAGCAAAATCATCAATGATCGTCCTACCCTTCTTGTTTCTTCCATAGTTACGATGAATAATGAATGAGTAATGGTTGATAATGCTAAGTCTTTTACTTTTTTCTTAATTCCTAATTCTGTATTCTTAACTCTAAGCGAAGCGCCTACGCCTCTCTCTCTACCTTATCAAAACTCACCATCACGGGGGTGTTTCTACCCAAGATCTCTACATTTACATAGACCATACCCTTGGCGATATCTATCTCCGTGATCAGTCATTTCATACCGTTAAAATCTCCATCTCTAAGCGTCACCACATCTCATTCTTGAAACGGCACTGCAAATTCCACTCTTGAGTTTTTTTCTTCTATGTGTGCCACCATATCATCGTACTCTTTTTGACTTAGTGGGATCGGCTTGATCTCAGCTCATACGATGAGTCTCACGCCAGGCGTATTTCTGATCACGTATCGTACTTTTTCATTCATTTTTGATCTCACAAAAATGTATCCAGGATACAACTTGGTCTCCTTTATCACTTTTTCTCATTTTTTATAATATACCTCTTTGATGATTGGGTTGAGATAGTCTATGATCTCATCATCCATCGCTTTTTTGGAGACTCTCTCCTGCATATGGTCTATCACCGTAGACTCCTGACCAGAGTTTACTGAGATCGCATACCACCTATATTCGTTGTCCAATATCTGTTTGGAAATATCTATTGCTTCTGCCATAGCATATCAAAAAAACTAAAATCCTCAAAAATCGTTTTGTAGTACATCATACGTAATAGCAATACTCATATATCAGATCGATATATCAGTATTTCAACTACTATTCTACTACAACATCTGCAGCTTGTGGCGCCGGTGCAGCATCTACTGGAGCCACCTCTGCCTCTACAGTAGGCACACTATCCGCAGCAGCATCTACTGCAGCATCTGCAGCTCACTCAGCTGGCACTACTTCTATAGTAGGTGCAGCCACCTGATCTACGATTTGATTGAGCTCTAGTCCTGCTCCACTACCAGTAGATCCACCAAATACGCCTTTGAGTGTCGTATATATCATATTGTACAGCTCGTTGAATACACCATCCAACAACGCAAACAATATAGCAGAAATAATAACCACCACAAAAATGATAAGTGTAAGGTTTGTTACTTCTTTATTACTTGGCTTTTTTACCTTCTTTAGGGTATCTAGACTATCATAAAAAAAGTTTAACATAACAGTTTTGTAAGTATAAAAAAAGGGAGATATTCCCTGTTGACGTATTTGTAGTGAAAAATCTGATTTTTGCAAGGAGAAAAGGATTATCAATAAACCGTCATCTTATTCTTTCTTAGTATTTCTTAGTATTTCTTAGTCTTTCACTACCTACTATCCTCTAAACAAAATTACTTCACCTCACACTCTTTCGCATTGGTCATCATACCTAGCACAAACTTATCTGTCAGTCTCACGCGCTTGTTAAATTCATCCAATGACATAAATACTAGCTTCACGGTATCAGTATGATAATTGGCAAATATGTGAGTGACCTGATTTTTGATATCTGGGGTGAGTTCTTTGCCTGTGGCCTCATGGATGATCACGATATCCATATCAAACTCATATCCAAACATATCTCCTAGGTAATACTTATCCACATGCTTGCGTAGCGTCTGAAAATAGTCATCCAGATCTGATCTAAGTGTATACAAAAAAATCTGTCTGATATACTCGTCTATTCATTCTTTGAGATAGATAGATCGTTTGTTGTTGTTTTTGTCTACCTTGATCACACCCGCTTCTTCTAGTTGATCGACTTGTTTTTTGATAGCAGGAAAAGACCAAGTCAGCTCTGTTTCAAACGCACGTACAGACACCCCTTGTCTACGAAACACAAGAAATTTGAGTATGTCGGTTTTGGTTCTAGATCAGAAGAGTTTTTCGAGATTCATATAAATAAGAATTCAGAGTAGAGAATTCAGAGTAGAGAATCGAAGCTAGGATAATTTATTTATAAATCATCATAACATAGATCTTATCTCTTGTAATTTGTCATATACTGTTTTATACGCATTCTCTCACAAATATCAAAGCTCATTAGCTATTTGCACATGAATCATAGTTTCCACACATGATCATTTTGAAATCTCAAGATAACGGATAAACTCCTTGTCGCTTTTCTTCTCGTTTCATTCTCAGATATTTGCAGGCATAGAAACAGAAGATCTTCTAATTTGTGAGGTCAATCAATAAATCTCATGTTTTGGAAAATCTGCTGATATAGTGTAAACTTCTTTCACTACATCCATAGATTTTCTCCATACGATCAATTTACGATAATCTCATCTCTGTGCCATCCTCACTAAAACAATAAAACGTCTGAATTCTTTACTCTCAATTCTGAATTCTGTCTATAGGTCTATAGAGATGGACTAGGAAATTCACGACTCATCTGTTCTACTTCTTTTTTCAATCACTCCAACACTGTAGCATTATCATGATTTTGAAATGCAGTATCCATCCATCATACGACAGTCTTGATCTGATCTTGTTGTAGTCATCTGGTGGTCATGGCAGGTGTCCCTATCCTGAGACCTGACGGTCTATATGGAGGATTTGGGTCATCTGGTATGGTAGATTTGCTGGTACTGATACCGATCTCATCTAGGGCTTGTTCTACAATTGTACCATCCAGTTCTGTCTCTGATAGATCTAGCACTATCATATGGTTGTCTGTACCACCCGTCACGAGCTTGTACCCCCTAGAGAGAAACTCCTCAGCCATCGTACCTGCGTTTGCTAGAGTCTGCTCTCCATATGTCCTAAATGCTGGCTGCGCTGCCTCGTGCAATGCGACAGCTATCGCAGAGATAGTATTCATATGTGGTCATCACTGCACGCCAGGAAACACTGCTCTATCTATACGAGTTGGGATATTTTCACTAGTATCTTCTGGTTTTTTGAGTGGATTGCTGACGGTACCTTTGCTCAGGATCAGTGATCATCTCGGTCCTCTCAGAGACTTGTGAGTCGTGGTCATCATCACTTGAAATCAAGCATCAAACGGATTTGCCAATACTCCCGCAGCGATCAATCCTCAGATATGAGACATATCAGCCATAGCAACCGCACCGACCTCGTTCGCTATTTCTGCAAATTTTGCATAGTCCAATTCTCTAGGATATGCACTAAATCATGCCAGAATAATTTTGGGCTTGTGCTCATGGGCCATCTGTCTGATCTGAGCAAAATCTATCTCACCCGTAGAGATATCCTTCATACCATAACGCATAAAATTGAATATCTTGCCCATAAACGTCACAGGATGTCCGTGCGTGAGATGTCCACCATGAGTCAGATCCATACCCAGTATAGTATCACCCGGCTCTAGAAGTCATGCATAGATACATACATTGGCAGCTGCACCACTCAGAGCCTGGACATTGGCGTGATCAGATCCAAATAATGCCGTCGCTCTATCTATAGCCAACTGCTCCATCAAATCAGTGTTTTCTTGACCACCATAGTATCTACGACCTGGCGTCCCCTCGCTGTACTTGTTGGCAAACACACCCGACTGTGCGGCAAGCACGGCTTTGGATTGGTAGTTTTCGCTAGCGATAAACTCCATACCAGTAGCCTGTCTACGCTCTTCAGCCTTGATAAGCTCAAAAATCTGCGGATCTACTCATTGGATATCAGATACCATAGTGGATAACAAAAAAACAAAAATAATCAAAATCGAATAGTTTGTTTGTATTGTTATATATACCAAAAAAAAGAGTTTGTTGCACTTCGAATTTTTGACAAAAATATTTTACCCTCATATAAGATATAGTATATTGATTATAATTTAAGACATAAGGATTTAATCAGAACTCAATATGCTACTTAGTAAATCGGATTTTACTTGATCTTAATTCTTATCGGATTTACTATAAACAATTGAAAAAGAGAATGAAAAAAAGTAGTATAGTTATAAGATATTTATTTTTTTTCTTTAATCACTATGCAAACATCTCACCCATCATGGGCACCATCATTAGTATGAATTATTCGTATCTTACTATGACTTGGTGTGCTAGCATTTGGTATTATGCAGGTTACTAGCTTTGGTGATCCTACTCCGTATGCAAACTCTATACAAAGCCTGCAAGACCAATGACTTTCATTTCTTTCTTACGATATTCTCTATCGACTAGGAGCTATATGAAAAATAATAGCAGGTTTACTGCTACTTTTGGGATTCAAAACAAGAATTTGAGCATGACTTACCTTACTTCTAGTAATTTTCGCAGTAATTGCTGACGGACCTATTCCTCTAACAATTATTTTTGGCCTACTTGCTTGATTCATTAAGTTTGCAGGTAGTGGAAAACGAGCAATGCAACAAGAGTCTATTTGATGCGCATGAGGAATGTGTTGTGGGTGAATATGTGGATCAAAAAGCGGTGGCTGTAGCTGCAAAAATGGATCCTGCGCATGCGATATACAAAAATAATAATCATCAAAATACATCTTGCAGAATGGATAAATTGTTCATATTGAGCGATTTTCTTTATTTTGTAAATATAAGATAACACAAATACCCAAGTCGCTGCTTGCAAATATCACTGACTTCCACTTAATAGGGAATAGTTTTATCATTTATTATTATATTATGAAAGGAAAGATTTTAGGAATTATTCGTGTAGTTGCCGGTGTACTTATTTTGATAGCTGGTCTTGGCAAATTTGGTGGTGATATGTCACAGGTAGGTGGCGCTGCACCAGCATTGCTTCCATTTTTGTGATTTTTGTCCAATACTGCTTGGGGTCGAGCTGCTGCGATATGACAAGTACTAGCATGAGCTGGATTGATCTTGTGATACAAAACCAGACTTGCAGGCCTACTAGCAGCGATTATTATGATATTTGCTTGGAATGTGATAGGCTGGGAACTAAATCCAACACTTCTCGTGATACTACTCTGAGCAATCATAGCAGCATTTATGTGAGGAGGTGATTTTTCACTAGAATCTATGCTCAAATGAAGTCTAGGAAAAGCTGGTGCAATGGCTGGCGGTGTAGCTGGATGACTCTGAGGTATAGCAAAAGGAGCTGGCAATCTCGCTGGTGATGTGGTATGATGAGCTGCTGACCTAGCAGGCAAAGCAGCTAGCACCACTACTGGTGCGGTATGATCTGTAGCCAAAGGAGCTGCAGATGTAGCTGGATCTGCTGTAGATGCAGCTGGATCTGTAGCTGGCGGTGTGGCTGATGCAGCGTGATCAGTAGCTGGATGAGCTGCAGATGCAGTCAAGGGCGCTGGAGGTCTGATCGGAGGGCTTGCTGGATGACTCTGAGATGCAGCAGGATCAGTCATCGATAAGTGATGAGATATGGCCAAAGGTGTTGTTACAGCGGTAGCTGACAAGGTAGATGCTGCTACAGGATGAGTAGCTAGCGGTATCATCGACAAGGTAGAAGATATGGCAGAAGATCTCATCGAAAAAGCTGAGGATGTGGTAGAAGAAGTAATTGATGTAGACTAACATAAAACATAGATTCAAAAAAATCTCCAAGACATCTTGGAGATTTTTTATTTTTGACATTTTCACCATCTTATCTTTTATTGAGTATATAGATCACTATGTTATTCTTAATTCTTAATTCTTAATTCTTACCTCCTGTGCTAGCCTGAGCTCTCCTCACCTATCTGATCCTCACTATCCGACTCCGAGTCGTAGATACACTTTTTGGTACTGCACCAGCCAGATCCAAGTTATTGCTTCTTATGCTTGGTGGACTCGTCGCACTACTGATGTTTAGTATACCCAAGATAGCATCTCTTGTATGAATACAAGGTATATCATTATTTAATTCGCAGACGTTGCTGAGTGTCGTATGATGATATCTTGTCCTTGCAGGAGCAGAAGAGATAGGCAAGTTTGGTGCTGGATGGATATCATATATCCGTGAGCATCTCTCACCCAATGATCTCATCCTATATGGTATCACTATAGCTCTGGGATTTGCTTTTGCAGAAAACATCATCTATCTCATCGTCCAGACGCAAGGCGTATGAGACGCCACTAGTCTCGCACTTAGTAGGTGATTTACCTGATTTTTGGGACATGCGATATTTACTGGCACCATAGCATACATAGCCACCCAGGCCACGTCTCGAACACAATCCTACCGATACATAGTCGCTCTCATCGCAGGGATTGGGCTACACCTGATCTACAACCTATTTTTGCATTATGGTATGGTCGGATGATTTTTGATATATATCATTCTATGATACTGACTCCTGAGTTTTCTGTTCTATCAGTCAGATAGAGTGTATTTGGACTAGTTTAGCTTACTATTGAGATCACAATGAAATTTGAAAATACTGAAAAAATTGATATCAAAAATTATGTAAGAGCATACTGAGCGATTGTTGCGAGTGCTACTATCGCATTGTGTATGGCATCTGGAGATAAGATGTTTGTAAAATCAGAAATAGACAAGCTCATAGAAAAATATCCATCCTGTATGCAAAAAATACAACATATGAGTCCAGTAGAGATGGATTCTGCATATCATATATCAAGCACAGATGCACAGCAAATGATCATGAGTGAATGAGTTGGTGAGATATGAGTAGATGAATTGCAAAAGAAAATAGATGAAACAAGAATACTAGATCATCACTGCGATATGCACAAAATACAACAAGAAAAAAATCTGAGAAAAAAACGTATAAGATCCGCTATATTGTGAATAATCATCTGACCTAGCGATGTGCATGCCTCACACAAAACAAGATCAAAACTCAAAGAAAATAAGAATTGAATACAAGCAAAAATACAAGAACAACAGCTCATACAGAGTCTGTCAGATTCATTGGAGCTGCGAAAGAAGAAATCTAATCTATCCCCATATGGGAGATAATCTGCTGCGTCGCATCTACCACATGACGAAATCTATCAGCATCTAATTTGACTCCACCATAATATCTCGTGATCACGATGATACCGTTGAGGAGTTTTGCTTTTTGCATCTCGCGGAGGATGATCTTGCCGGCTCATCTCTCTCTGTCATCAGTATATCACTCTGTGATCAGCCCATCACTCCTCTCACATCTCCAGGCATAGCTATTGTGTGTCGCTTTGGAGAAAAACGAGTCTTGTCTGAGACTATGAGAAAACATCTTCGCCGTCCTCTGAGGGTCAGCTGATACCTCCAGTCACTGCATCAGTGCAGAATACTTAGATCATCTATCAGTGATAATATTTTTTAGAAATACTCTCTCTTGAGCTATGTATGTCGCATCAGGAGGAGAAAATAAGGGTGCTTGATTTTGCATGGATTACATTGTATATATGTAACTCTTGGGTGCGAGATGTTTCTTCAGAACTATTATTGACTTTCTATAAAACATAATTATATACATATTACGTCTTTGGGGCAAGAGCAAAGATATATTACAAAATAATTAAAACAAAATTATATCATATGAAAAACAGCAGTATAAAATCTATGCTCATAGAATACCTTGAAAAAGAAGGTATTAAGAATCCTAAATTTGAAAGTGTAGATATTGATAATGCAAGAAACTTGGTAATCATTAACTTTGATATCGAACCACGACGAAGAGAGATTCATCTAATGAATATAGCATCTTTCGTTTGGTCCAAGGCAAGTAATAAGAATTTTATTGCTGCTGAAGGTGACTTTCAATAATGGAAAATGAACATATACTTATCCCAGCAAAGTAAGCGCGCTGGGATTTTTTTATATTCTAAAATCGAAACATACCCAATCGTTGCATTCCGCATTATCCAAAAGCCCACGAAGGGTTGTCGGCCACCTATACGAGGCGCGGACCGACTAAGACATTTTTGTTACTTTTTGTGGCTATGCCAAAAAGTAAAGAAAGAAGCACAAGGTTCCTGATAGTAAAATAGAATATCTCGAAACTATACTAACTCACATAAACAATTCTCTGTCTGGATCCTTCGGTCGTTCCTCCCTCTGGATGACGAGCCAATTTTATAGTATATAGTTAAGTCTAGTCTCGCTTATAATTTCACTAGATTGCCACACTACGTATGTCGACCCTTCGATTTCGCTACGCTACACTCAGGATGACATATGTAACTCGCAATGACGTGTTGTTTATGACGTCTAGATGACATAGTATGATAGTAAATAACATATGATACAATCCCTACATATCACCCTCAAACCCAATCACATCAGGATCAAACTCTACCGATGAAGGAGAGAATTTTTGTAGTTTTGGTCTTATATGTCATACAAATGCGGTATGAAGTTGCTCTCGATCGGCTTCCTCTAGTGGACTATACTGCTCTACCAGCTCTGCCGACTGTGATTGGAAATATGTATCTGCTCTACGGACCAGATCGTGAGTCACGAGTCACTCGCGAGAGAGTCATAGAAGACTCAGCCAATCCAGACTCCTAAGCCTAGAGAGGGCGACATAGCTCTGCCCGTGGGCAAAGGACTTGCTCAGATCTATCTGTGCGGCATCTAGTGTCATTCCTTGAGATTTGTGGACGGTGATAGCTCGTGCGAGCTTGAGTGGGAGCTGGGCGACTGAGGCGACTATATCCTCATCCTGCGTGAGGAGTCGCTCCTCGGGCTGCACCACTATCTCCAGATCGTCGTAGGTACGCACGCGAGGATAGCCAGTCCCCTTGTCTATCTCGATCACCTCTCACATTGTCCCATTGTGATAGCCTACGCCAGGATTGTTTTTGGTAAACAATACCTTGGCTCAGACCTTGAGTTCCAATACCTCAGGCGTGATCATCCCTTTGAGCATCGAAGCTATCGCAGACTTCTTTCATTTGGTCTCGGCGGTGTAGGTATGCGAGTCGGTATCTAGGGTTGCGAGTTCTTGGGCATTGATACGGTCTACATCTGCATTGTGTGTATACAGACGGACGGCTGATCTGCTCCCCAAGTCCGCATCTCTCCTAGACTCCAATAGCTCCAGCATCTCCTGAGTCACCTCACCGACTCTGAGTGCATTGAGTATCTCACCAAACACCTGATCAGACTGTCTCCACTGTGTCTGCAGATAGCAAAACGTGAGGTCAGCGTCTTTCCATGCTTGAGCAAAAAAAGCAAAAGACCTCCCAGAATCACTAGATCTGGTCA
>CALHCH010000072.1 GCA_937930555.1 Candidatus Absconditabacterales bacterium
GTCATAGGAGTGTCCTCTATCACATCATGTAGCAGCGCTGCTTGCATGCTCGCCACATCTGGCTGTATCAACATCAAAAACTCTAATACTCTCACAGGATGGATAATATATGGCTCTCAGCTCAATCTGTCCACTCCAGCGTGTGCATCACGTGCTACAATATATGCTTTGCGCACGAGCTCCTTGTCTGTCTCAGTCAGATGTGTCGCCGTATCCAAAATACCCTCTAGCACATCACTAGGATCTTGATCGTACAAAGGTGTATAATTGTGAAATGATTGTATATCTGATATATCCATTAATTAAGTATTAGGCTTATACTCTCTTAAGTCAAATTAAAAGGAGTTGTTTAAACACTTCAGCTTGTCAATAGATATATAGTGTCTATATATTGTTTAAATTTGAAATCAGAACCAATAGTGGTACTATCTAAGCAATGTGATATGTAGAGACTATTATCGTGGCTATATCAGGCATGTTGGCTATCTTGTCGGCAATTTTGTGATTGGACAGGATGATAAGAATTATTATGGGCAATTATCTGATCAATAGCATTATTCTGTGATTGTCCAATTTTATCGAACTCATTTCTCAACGTCTACTGTTTGCTCAGAGCAATGCTGCGGATCGATTATCCAAAATGGAAAGTCGATTGGGTGAGCTGCTCCTAGATGGGAGGCCTACCATACTCCTGACTGTATATTTTCTCCTCCTTTTGTTTGTACTCAAGCGCGCACACATCGGTATCTGACACATCAAAAACGATGGTATGAGATTTTTGATGACGATCTTGTTTATACCAAGTACAGTACTGAGTATCTTGTTGGGTATGGCTACAGCGATATTTGGCAACAAGATCATGGATCTTACCGCTTTGCAGTGACTAGCAGAGCTTGTGAGACACAACGATCGACTCTATCAGATAGTGCTCCTCACACCACTATGGATTGTGTTACCTGGATTATTTATTATCATAGCAGCTGCATTTATGCGGCGTGAGACAGACGAGATTGTACAAAAAGTGGTAGTCACCGAGAGGCTATATGATGAAGACCCTATCACTACCATCGAGTCATAGAGATTAGAAGAACATACATATGGTAGATATTGTTTGCACATAAACCCCTACTCTATCACGTGTACACGAGACCCCTTATCGGGGGACAACACGTTTGCAATACATCTAGGCGTGTCCTCTCCTATGAAAGGGAATCGTCTGGAGCAAAGCGGAAGATAGAGGGATTTGTGTGTATGAAATGAAAACAATTTGCTCAAAAAATGTATCATTTGTATACCGCGATTGGATAGATCTAACCGTGATATACAAGCGATTCGTTCGCTTTACTTTATTTTTGACCTTATATTATGTTCAAAGAACTCGCACAAGACTTTATCATGAAACAAGTATCAAATCAAATCGAAAAAGCTACAGGGATCGATGCTGATCTTATAAACAAAGTCACAGATGAGTGACTTGGGAGTATGATACTATGACTAGCAAAAAATGCTGGCACTCCAGAATGAGCAGAATGATTGTTTAATGCAATCAAAAAAGATCACGATGGGTCTATTTTGGACAATGTAGAAGCAGTATTTGCTCCAGAAAAACAGGAAGAAGGAAATAAAATATTAGATCACATTTTGGGAAATAAAAAAAATGTCATAGAAACACAAATATGAAAAGATACAGGTCTAAATATCAGTCAAGTCTCATCAATACTAAAAACAGTAGCTCCGCTGGTATTGGGTATGTTGGGCAAGCAAACTAAGGAAAAATGATTTGGGTTGGATGATATAGTAGGACTTATCTCCAACGAAAAAGAAGAAGTAACAAAAAAATGAGGATTATGAATCTTTGGATCTATCTTGGACCAAGATGGTGATGGAGATTTTGATGCTATGGATGCATTCAAACTATTGACCTAAATTTACTTCTTAATTTTTTTTAATGAAAAAACTACTCACTAGTTTCCTAATCGCAGTATGATGTCTCAATATTGCGTATGCAGAAGAATTTGAAATGCCTCAAGTAGGCGAGGCAATTGTATGGATGTCTGACTGGGCAGAAGATCAGTGATACAAGCTCCCGGTAGTGAGAAACTATCTGGAAGATGCATACAACAACGATAAGTATACCGCTGTGCAAAAACAATATATAGCCTCACTCGTGAGGGCTGTAGAAGATACATCAGAAAACACCTATCGTATCTCTCCTTGGTATGTGGTATCAAATAACGGCACCTATGCAAAACTGTATGGAAATATTGATAGCACAATATTTGCCAAGACACAAAACCTAATCAATAATAATCCAAATCTAGATACTATAGAGACAGTATATGTACCTGGATCTACTGACGATGTAGAAAACCACAAGGCAGGGAGACTCATCCGCAACTCAGGCATCAAAACAAAGATCAAAAAACATGGTTTCATCGCGAGTGGTGGTACGGATTTATTGATGGCTGGATTTGGGAGAGAGATCCATCCTGAGAGTAGAATATGAGTACATGCTTGGTTTTCTGAGTCATATCCTACTCCTCGAAATCTCCCCACCAATAGTCCAGCTCACAATGAGTATCTAGACTACTTTACAGATATGGGCATCTCGGCTGATCTCTATCGATGGACATTACAAAATACCAGACCTGGCAATATCCATTGGCTTACGAGTGATGATGTGACGAGATATGGATTTTAAGTAGAAGTGATATATAGATACTACCAAAACTCGATCGCTGGTCGAGTTTTTTGTAAAGGAAAAGCGGAGGTGAATCCACTCTCCGCTTTATTTAATACAGCACCAAATAGTTGGTAACTGCTGATCGATTTCTAGAGCCAAAAGTGGTGATTTTACCCTCTTTTGACTTTCTTCCAACCTCTCCCCATGTAGCCCCTCCATCTAAAAAATAAATGTGAGTAGTAGTCGCACCTCCATTGCTACGATAATCTAAACCTTGAAATACACTAAGTAAATCAATATAGCTCATTGGCTCATCTAATACAACGACACCGAGCTGTTCACCATCATACGTATCTCTCCTAACAAGAGCTCGATGAACTGATGTATTGTTCTGGAGTGATCTATCACCTCTCTTTACAACCGGTAAAAAAAGAATAGAAACCGATTCTTTGCCTTGGTAATAACGAAATAATGTTTCGATGCCATTATCAGGATAATCATTTCTGTGAGCAAATCGAATACTGCGACCATAGTCTTCTAGAATTATCATCCCATACTCGGGAAATGGCTGATCCTGATTGTACCTGACTCCATCGATAAGATACTGACCCTCAATAGTGTAGCCACTACTAACAGCAGATGTCATGCCATCAGGAACCAGTGCATTGATTTTTGAAGATTTCAATAGATCCTCCAATGAAGAATCAAAGAACTCTAACGAGGATTTCCTAGAAAAGAAGTCTAATGCCGTCACCGGCCACCATTCACCCACAATATAATTATTGTGAATAATTTGATAGACAGTCTCTTTGTTCTCAAACTGAGTTTTAGTTTTTATAAAACGAGTCTGAGCAGTAATGATTATTGCGCAAATAAACGTAAATAGAATAGTTGCAAATATTTTTTTCATTTTTATTTTGTTTGGTTAAATTTCTGTATACATATATAATACACAAAGTCAATACTAAATCTCCCCTTGACCCCCCTCCCCTTCTCACTATACTACTGTCAGTTATCGAGACATACTAAATCTTTGGAAAGATATACCTTATATTAAAGCCAAAAATTTAGCGCTAATTTCTTTCATTCTGCGAAACGAAAAGCTTGCTATCAAGCTAAGAAATTAGTATCTTACGAAATTATTTTCTGTAAATCCCACTGTCTCGGTGGCTAGTACACGAGATAGTAAAAGTTATTGTTTGTATACAACTTTTCTATCAGCTGGTTCGACCAGCTTTTTTGTCTATTGTGAGACAAATTTTTATTTGATACTCCTAGATGCATCTTGCATACTCCCCTGGTAAGGGGCTGGGGGTTTATTTATTATATTATCATGACTAAGAAAAAAACTGAAGAAGTAGTAGATGCTCCTATTGATGGGAGAAAATTTGTGGATTTTGATCTCAACAAATATATCGTCCAGGCTCTAGAAAAAAAGTGATATGATACACCTACCGAGATCCAATTAAAAACGTTAGATGCATTTGATAGTGGAAAGCATATCGTAGGACAATCACAGACTGGTACGGGGAAAACGGCTGCTTTTTGTCTGCCTGTATTGAATGCTATCGATACTCGTAGGAGAGTGCCGCAGGTATTGATACTCGCTCCGACCAGAGAGCTAGCACATCAGATCAGGGACGAGGTGTTTGAGCTATCCAAGTATATGTATATGAAGTCTATGTGTGCATTTGGTGGACAATCAAAAAGACGGCAGATAGAACAGCTAGAAAAAGGTGCTCAGGTTGTGATCGGTACTGTAGGTAGGGTCAAAGATCTGATTGATATGAAAAAACTCAAACTCACGGATATAGATTATTTTATCCTCGACGAGGTAGATCGTATGCTGGATATGTGATTTATCGATGATATCGATTATATCCGATCTAGAGCGATCAATATCAAGCAAGCGCTGACGTTTTCTGCGACAATCCCACCAGAACTCAAATCACTCCTCCAAAAATATATCGGAGACGACTACACCTCTATCAAGGTCAAGGCACAGGATGTGGTCGCGACCAAGGTAGACCATATGTTTATGGAAGTAGCTTCGTTCAAAAAATTTGATACGCTCAAGCGACTTCTCAAGGAATATCCAGATCATAAGACAATCGTGTTTGCTGAGACCAAAAGACTCGTAGATGATCTCGCTCATCAGCTCACGCAGGATGGATTTGATGCGATAGCACTCCACGGAGATATGGAGCAAAGAGATAGATTTGCCACATTGAAAAAAATCAAAAATGACGACCTTCGCATATTGGTAGCTACAGACGTCGCGGCTAGATGACTCAATATGAATCAGATCGATCTCGTCGTCAACTTCCAAGTACCCAATGATCCTGAGAGTTATGTGCATCGTATCTGACGTACAGCTAGAGCTGGAGCAGAATGAAGGGCGATTATGTTTGTGAGTGGAGACGAGATGAACGCACTCCACGCTATAGAAAAAAGAAATAAACTCACTATCAAAAAAGTAGATGAACATCGAAACGAACTCCCAAGAAAAGAGTTTCGTAAGAGATCTGGATGATGAGGCAAACGAAAAGGCAAATCAAGATACCGCAAGCCTGGTACTGGATACAAATGATGAGGTAGATCTGGAGGATGAGGATCTAGAGGGAGATCAAGCAGTAGTAGACATAGCTGATCTAGATCTAGTAGAGGATAAAATGTTTCACAAAAATTACTATACTCACTTGAAATACACACATACTCTGATACAAAGATGGTAGTGAACCTACCATTTTTTGTTTTTTACTCTTATACCATATGGCAGATACCAAGAAAAAATCTATAAAAAACACTAAAAAGAAATCATCTCTCGTATATGGCAAAAAAGAAGTTGAGTTTCTCGAGACGCTCCTCAATACCCCTTCGCCTACTGGATTTGAGTATACTGGTCAGCAGGTGTGGATGGACTATATCAGACCATATGTAGATGATATCATCGTAGATACCTATGGTACTGCCGTATGAGTGATCAATCCTGATGCCGAGTACAAGGTTGTGATCGAGGCTCATTGTGATGAGATCTCACGATTTGTAAATTATATCACTGACAATGGACTCATCCACGTGATCCGCAACGGATGATCTGATCACCTCGTGGCACCTAGTCAGAGAGTACATATACATACCGAGGAGGACGGGATTGTGGATGGTGTGTTTGGGCGACCAGCTATCCATACGCGTGGCTGATCTAGAAGCACAAAAGACGAGACAACTCCAGAAGTAAAAAACATCACCATAGATGTCTGAGCCAAAGATAAAAAAGAAGTACAAAAAATGGGTATAGAAATCGGAAACCCGATTACCTACGATGCGCCTTTTATGGAGCTAAATGATAAGTACTTCGTCGCTCGTGCACTGGACAATAGAGCTGGTGGATTTATGATCGCACAAGTAGCAAGATTGCTCAAAAAAAACAAGAAAAAACTAGACTTCTGACTCTATATCGTCAACTCTGTCCAAGAAGAAATAGGTCTCAGGTGAGCCAAAATGATAGCAGAAAGGATACAGCCAGATGTGGCTATCATCACTGATGTACGACACGATACCACCACCCCCATGATAGACAAGACTGTAGAATGAGAATCCAAATGCGGAGAGTGACCAATGCTCACCGTAGGCCCAGCAGTGCAAAACAATCTCCTAAGATATGTCAAAAAAATAGCAAAAAAAACAAAAATAGATCATCAAATGTGAGCTGCCAGCAGCTATACAGGCACAGACACCGATGCATTTGCCTACTCCAATGCTGGTGTAGCATCAGTCCTCATCTCACTCCCTCTCAGATATATGCACACCACCGTAGAGATGGTAGACAAGCACGACGTCTCACAGACGATTAGATTGATGTATGAGACGGTTTGTGGATTGAAGAATGGTCAGGATTTTAGGTATTTGAAGTAGGGATGTACTATATAATACAAAAAACGAGATTTAAAAATCTCGTTTTTTGTTACAAAGTTTATCTCTACCCTAAGTTTTAAAGAAATTTAAAAACTACTCCATCACCTTAGTACCATAGTGCATCACCGCATATACCTTGTCATCTGTCCCAGGAGCAAACGACACTCCTACTACCAAAAATCTTGGATGTATCATGGTCCTCCAATGCACCCCGTTGTATGACTCCTCAGCAGCAAAATAATCAAATATCCTTCTGAGATCAGCAATCACTTCTTGAGTACAATCCTCTCCTGGTTTGACTCTAGAGCAAGTGTGTCTCGCTCGTCAGATGTTTTCTGTACTAGTAGCTCCGCTATGGTTTTCAAATACTACTCCTCTGTCAGCAAACCATTCTGTGATCGCAGGATAATCATAATATACAGAATCCAGCTCTCTTTTGTGATCGGCTACTTGCTTATCTCTCAGAGACTCAGATCGATCTCTCGCAGTCTCTCTCAGCTTATAATCAGTAGTCATCAGATCCAATCATCTTTCCGCTCTCAGGACATTGACCCATCATAGCCAAGCCTGCTCTACAGCGTGTTCGTTATACACTCACTCAGTGACTAGTTTACCAAATTTTTGATCAAATGTTTCGGTTGCTAGCTTGGGTCTAAATGTAGGTTCTGTATACTCCAATACAGTGGTAGTTGTTGATGTTTTGCTACCAGTCTCATCATCTTTAGTTGTGTTATTTTTTGTAGATTTAGGTGTTGGTGCGACCTCATTCTCTTTGTTTTCAGCCTTTTTTTTCTGCTCTTTTTCCTGCTCTTTTTTCTTCTCCATATTCCCTCCATCGCTCTCATCGAATTCTTCTTGCAATTCTTGTTTTATATCTTTATCCACGGCCTCTACAGCTACACGTGTAGAAGCAGTGTTTGTATCAACCGGTACTTGTATCTCCAATCATTCTATATTTTTTGACTTTTCTTGTCTTCTTTTGTTTAGCGTAGTCAATACATCTTCTAGCCTAGTATTGATTTTGGTATCTACAGACTGCTCATCATCAACACGTGTGTCATAAAAATTAGAAACTACAGCTCACAATACGAGCTGGACACGCTGATTGGAGAGATTTTTTTGCAAGATAGATTCTAGGTATGATACCACACGCTCTGGATCACTATGCGTCTGGATGTACTCATCCACTTTTTGTATAGCCTGAGTATCTTGCACGCCAAAGGTCGGTGTATCTATCGAAGCACTAGAAAAAATAGTATACAATGAAAGTCACGCTATACACGACAAGGTAAAACATCAGGTTATGAGCACCTTTGCGTGTCCAAATGATTTTGACATATTATTTTTATTTATGTTATAAACATATATATTATATATATTTATAAAATATATGTCAAGTTTTTGGAGACTTTTTTACAGCCTTATTGTCATAGCAAAAATTGAAAAACCACCATAGCCAAGATTCCTATAGTGATAAACGTCGCTACGGTCTCTTTTTTGGCGTCGTGTATGGCTTCTGGCAGGAGCTCAGAAAACGACATCCACAGCATAGCTCCTGCCGCAAATCCTAGTCATATAGGCAAAAATGGAGCAAAATAATCCACAAAAAGAAATGCTGGAATCGCCATCAATGGCTGCGGAAGTGAAGAAAAAATACTTCGTAGTCACGCCTTCCACCAAGGCATACCCTTGGGGACCATGGTAGCTGATATCGCTAGTCACTCAGGGATATTGTGTAGTGCCAATGCCAATGCAATAAATATACCAAACGACTCCCCAGGACCAAACGACACACCTATAGCCACTCACTCAGAAAAAGAATGTAAGGTCATCACTCACAAAATAAGTAAGGCTCTTTTGGCGTCTACTCATGACAGCATATCCATCGTGAGGTTATCATATTTTTGGAGTTTTTGTTCTGATCGTAGGATAAAATACAATCCGGACAAAACTCATAACGCTACTCACCATACGACATATGGTATACCTAGGTAGTATTGTGATAAAGTAAAATTGGTGCTGAGTGAGACAGACTCTCGAGATCCCAAAGCTTCGTAAATCAAGCCAAAACTGGCTGCTATCATCAAAGATGCTGCAATCGCATTGAGTTTAGCGATAGTGTTTTTGGAGAGATTGGTAGTAAACAAAAATGGTAAAGATCATAGACCCGTACATAAAGCAGTGATCATAGCATATACAAATACTTGGGTCAATCAGGACATGTTAATAACAAATTAAATCAGAACCAGTTTGTGGCAATACATCAGGTATGATAAATCATTGTGCTGGGATCACACTTTGTGTGTTAAAAATCGTGTCTTTGATACCTGCAGGAGCAAGACCAGTATCCAATAATGCAGCAAAAATACTCTGATCAGTGTCTGGTATCTGCACATCATCTACGGCATCCAATATCTGCGTAGTTGTACGTATATTGTGATTGGTGGATACAATAGTCTGCGTAGAAGTTTCGATATTTGCCTGAGGAGTATCTGATTCAGACTCGGTTTGAGATGTATCTATGCTCGATTGATTTTCTGGCGAGATATTTATTGGTCATCCACGACCTCATCATCCTCATCTCCTCCTTGTAGTGATCTGCACAGGATCCGACTCAGAATTATTATCGGTTCAGGTTGTTATACTTGGTTCTGTACTTGGTTCTGTACTTGGTTCTGTACTTGGTTCTGTACTTGGTTCTGTACTTGGTTCTGTACTTGGTTCTGTACTTGGTTCTGTACTT
>CALHCH010000073.1 GCA_937930555.1 Candidatus Absconditabacterales bacterium
TTTGACGGTCTTAACATATGACAACAAATCAAATTCTTAAGAGTTCAAGATCCTGTAAGACATTATACAGCAACTATAAGTAGAATAGCTAATGCGATAGATGAAGAAACCAAGTCTATCTTAGTGGAAGCTCAGTTACAAGATGACAATGAAAAGATACTTATTGGAAGTACTGTTGTAGTTATGTTTGAACAATCTGGAGACACATCACTTGTTCCAATTACAGCAGTCATAGAAGATGAAACAGGAGATCTTATTATCCGAAAAGTAGTGGATGATATAATTGTATGACAGACAGTAGAAACTGGAAAAACTATTGGAGATCAACTTTATATAACCTCATGACTGAATGCATGAGATCTTATAGTATCTGATGCAACTCAAGTGAAATGAAAAGAGACATGAGACAGCATTAGTGTCGTAAAATGATTTCAAGCAAGCGAAATAGATCAATGACTTGACGCACTTGGTGATGGTCATGACCATGAACATTAACACCAACTTTATCTTATAATGTAAGAACATATGATATTATCCCTCTTACAGCAGATAGTTCGTTGGTGTTTAAATAATAAAGCACTGACCTTACTAATCTATGTATGACTTATCTTTCGATGAATACAATCATTCCGCTCATTGCCTTTGGATGTTTTGCCAGATCTAGATAGACCAAGAGTGACGGTCTTTACCGAAGTAGAATGACGAGCTCCAATCGAAATAGAACAATTAGTGACATCTCCGTTAGAAAGAGTGATGAATTGAGCTCCCTGAGTTTTGGCAGTGCGTTCATCAACTACTATTGGACTAAGTATAATTAATATCGAATTTGATCGATGATCTGATGTGTACAGAAATCGTCAAGTGATTTCTGAATTGCTTCAATCTGTAGCTCTTCCAGAGTGAGCAAAGCCGATCCTATGACCAACATGATCTCTGCTCGGAGAAATACTTCGAGTGTGAATCACTTCTCCTGACTGATCACATGATTCAAATGAATTGAGATCAATAGGAGATCGAACGATTAAACAACAACTTTTGACGATACCTGGTATTGCTCAAATCATTGTGATGTGATGAGCTTCGCAAGAATATCAAATATTATTAGACCCTCTCAGATTATCTAACTTTTGACTAACCTTTGATGATGTATTAAAAACTGTTGAAACATCAAACGTAAACAGATGAGGTTGATTTCTAACCGACAGTAAGCAAGAAGCACCTATTAGAATAATGTGAAGAACAACTGATTTGCAAGATATGCAATCAGTAGTAATTTGACAGTGAGTTTCATGACCTATACTCCTTAGTCAGGTTGCAGATGTTCGTTTCTGAACAGATCCTAACCTTAGATGAGATGCAAGTATAAACTGAAAACCATGAACTTTACTCCGTATTGTGAAACAGCCCTGAGTAAATACCTTAGATATCTCTGCACAAATTGATGAGAAAATGAAATCTATTGAAGATGCACTACCAAAAGGTGTCACTCTTAGAACTGACTTATTTAGACAAGACTGGTTTATCGAAGAATGATTATCAAATGTAACCGAAGCTCTCAGAGATGCGATTATTGTGATCATGATAATTATCACAATCTTCTTGATGAATTGAAGACTAACACTCATGACCTTACTTAGTGTGCCTTTATCGATATTGATGACGTTTATCATCTTTAAGTTACTGGGACAAGGGATTAATGTGATGACATTGTGATGAATAACTATTGCTATCTGAGAACTGGTAGATGATAGTATTGTATGAGTTGAAAATATGTGGAGAAGATTGAGAGAATGGAAACAGAGAGATGAATGATGATGAGCCAAGTGATTGCTTCATACTATCTATAGTGCTATCAATGAAGTGAGGTCTCCTATTGTGTTCACGACTTTCTTAGGAGTACTGGCGTTTATACCATTTATATCACTTCCTTGATTGGATGGGAGAATGCTTGCACCTATTGGTATAGCATACATTACCTCGTTGGTATGTAGTACGCTAATTTCAGTAAGTATCTTACCAGTTCTTGCTAGTTACCTTATGCCATGAGCAATCGCTAAGATGAAGAGAAAAGAAGAGACTGAAGAAAATATACAACCATGATTCTCATCAAGTGATACGAAAGTGGTCACCTGACTAAAGAAGCTCACTAAACATGGAATACAGTTTAGTCTTCGTTTCCCTAAAGCAATCTTTATATGAATGCTTATCTGCATACCTATTACCTATCTTTTGTATGCAAGTGCTGGGAAAGAATGATTACCTGAGTTAAACGAACCATCGCTTACTATATGAGTAGTCACTCCTTTGTGAAGCTCATTGGAACATATGAGATCAGTAGCAGATAGTGCATCAGCAAAAATACTAAATGTAGACGGAATCAAAAGTATTGCCATGACGATGTGAAGAGCGGGTGCAGATGCACATGCAAATGGTCCAAATGTAGCAGAGCTGGAAGTACATACGGACAAAAGTATTAGATCTCAAGAGGAGATGATTGTTGATATACTAAAAATTGCTGATGAGTATAAAGGCATAGCAAACTTGAGTGTTTGAAAACCAATTACTCATCGTATTCAGGAACTCCAGTCATGAGTAAGAGCTCCAATAGTAATCAAAGTATTCTGACCTGAACTTGATGTGCTTGATTGAATTACAGAACAAGTGCTTGCTATAACATCGAGCGTAGATGGAATTGTAAATGCTCAAATGAAACAAGAGAAACTTGTTCCTCAAGTCTCTATAGAGTTAGATAAACCAGCTGCACTTTCGTACTGAGTAGCAATATGAGAACAAGTAGAACAAATAGAAAATTGATTGCTAGGAATACAATTAAGTGATGTTCTTGACGGAAACGCAAGATATCCACTTATATTGAGATTTGATCCAAGTTGGACGAATGATCTCAATTCACTCAATTCACTACCACTTGTTGTATGAGAAGATAGAACGTTATCATTGGGACAAATAGCTGATGTTAAAATGATAAAATCTCCAAACTCTATCTCTCATGACAATCTACAAAGAAGGAAAGTCATATCAGCATTTGTTCAAGAAAGAGATGTTGTGTCAGCAGTAGAAGAGATTAAGGCAGCAGTAGACACGTTAACATTTCCACAATGATATGTAGTCTCATTTGAATGAGATTATGCATCACAAAAAGCTGCTAACAGAAGTTTATTGCTTGTGTGATTGGCAGTTTTAGCAGGAATCTATATGGTCTTATTTATGGTCTTGAAACAACATCGTATCGTATTTCAAGTATTGCTCGATGTGGTTACAGCATTCTTATGATGAATGATTGCGGTCAAACTAAGTGGCAATGTAGTTAGCACAGCTCATATGGTTTGATTCGTGTCATTACTATGAATTGTTAGTAGGAATTGAATCTTACTAATTGAACATTACCTCAATCTTATGAAAGAATGAATGCCATTTGATCGTACGCTGATAATCAAATGATCATTAGAAAGAGTTGTTCCAGTATTGATGACGGTCCTGACAAGCTGAATAGCATTATTACCACTCATTATATGAGCAGGATCAGAAGCAGGAAAAGAGATCCTTGCACCTATCGCTGTAGTGACCTTTGGATGACTCATCTTCTCTAGTATCATAGAAATCTTTCTTCGTCCGTGAGTATTTTATTGGATGAATAAGGGAAAAAAATTGTTGGAAGTTGATGATGGAGTGAAGATTTAGTTAGTTAACTTGCTTTATGAAGAATACAACTCATACACATTACGAAATAAGAAGTTCTATTATTACGCTGATATTGAAGATAGTATGAGTACAAACCGTTATGACGTTACTTCATATCTTCTTGAGTAATATAGTCATATGACATGGTATACACGATACAACTTTTGGATTATTTAGTTGAAAGACACGAGAATTGTTTGTTTTTCATACTATTGTAACAATAATTACAGTCTATCTTATTATGAATCGACTGACAACTTATTATTCGCTTCATTCATCGGAGCTAGTTTGTGAACGTTGAATTATCTCAAAAAATAAATACATTACAAAGCTTGATCAGAATACTGACCTAACATATCAGCAATCTTGGTTTCAACGTATATTTGGATACTGAGATATTATTCTGAAAAATCAATTCTCTGATAACAAAACAATACTCAATAATATACCTAATACTCAATATTATGTTGAATTAATTAAAAATCA
>CALHCH010000074.1 GCA_937930555.1 Candidatus Absconditabacterales bacterium
ATCCTCTATACGATTTATAAATCTTCATATAGCAAGTTTGTACTTTTGACTTACTTGAGGAATAGCTGTTGGAGTAACAGAAATCTCATCTTCTATATATTTCGCTTTAATAATCCATCTTCCATCTATTCATCAGATAGGAGTACAAGTAAACAGTGTGAGATTCTTTCATTCTCATGGAAGCAGTACTGATGTATCTTCATCATCAGTGTTATACGATGCATTTACTTCATAAGCAAATCTCTCATATGTTCCATCTGATTGTTTTTCATAGATCCAAACCTCTTCACCTCTATCAAGTTCTATTATCTTTTGGAAGTGAGTTTTATATCTTCATTCTTGCGCTGCAAAGTATGAACTATGAGCAAATACTACTTTATTTCACACCTCTCAATATCCTTTTGTACTAGTACCTGGGTATTCAAGAGCACCAGTTCTGAGTGCTGGCATTATATTTCATTCTCTTCCATTTATCATAGTATCAAAATCTGAAGAATCTTCAGCAAATTCATTAATAGGTATTACGAGACCATTTGAAGGTACTACCACATATTTATTTGCATTTTTATCCTCCTCTATTAACACTTGAGTCCAATGAGATATTTCTGTATTAGTATCACCAGCAAGACGGAACACAGATGCATCAGGGAGTTCTGTATCTACTATAGGACTTGGATTGGTAGAAACTCTTTCAGAGATAGGAGTACCAGTTCTTGGAAGTTCTTTTGGAAGCGCTTTCAGGAGAGACTCTCACTTTACATCTACACTTAATTCTTCAAATAGTTTTATTTGTTCTTCATATACTCTTACTCTTTCAGCTATATCAGCATCATGTTTTGATTTCAAAGTTTCTATAGTATCTGTATTTGGAGTTGTATCTATTTCTGTTTCCTCTTCAGCTACTTCAGGTTCCTGAGTTACTTCCTCTGGAGTTTCAACTTCTGGGATAGACTCTTCCTCTACTTCTATTATTGGTTCAGGCTCTGGAATAATAACTTCTGGCTCTGAAACAGCAGGGCTTCATGAACTAGAACTACTAGATGAGCTTGATCATCCTCAACCTCAACCTCCTGTCGATCAGAATCATACTATGATAGATATGTGAGTTGGATCATTTCAAGCATCGTCATCGGTAGCTCAAACTACATCAGGTGTTTCAATAGTATCATCTCACGCATCTGAAGTATCTGTAACAATAGTATCATTTGGACTGAGTCATTCAGCTTGTGCTGAATTTTCAACATATCCATTATCTATATCTTCTTGAGTATAAGCATAATCGTGTTCACATTCAGCTATTTGTTCTGGTTCTAAAGTTGTAGTTCAACTTATTGGGAAAACACAACTACTAGTGATATCTCATCCAAGTTTTGAATCTATAAGTTTCACATCAGTAATCGTTACATTTCAAGTATTCTCTATAGTGAAATTATATGTTATAACATCTTCATCAAGAGTCAGGATTCTATTATCTTCATCTATAATAGTTTTATATACTTGTAAACGAGGAGTTTCTCAAACAGGAACTGAAATAGTATGACTTGTATCTTGTATATTTCCAGGTGAAGTCCCAGATACTGTTACGGTATTATCTACCATTCCATCATCTACCTCTTGAAGTATAACTGGGATAGATGTACAAGAATATTTCCATACTTCTCATGGAGAAAGTTTTTCATCAGAATTTGTATCAGTACTATCGTCGAGAGCTGGAAGAGCTGAACACTTCACATCACTTACCACTATATCAGATATAGTTACGTTTCACGTATTTTCAACTGTAAACACATAATCAAGTGTTTCTCATTGTTCAGTTGGAAGTGACTGAGTGCTCTTTACTATATTCCAACTCGGAGCAGGAATAACTAAGTACGTCGTTGGATCATCAGTAGGGTTATTTTGATCATTTTCATTATCACCAAATGGATTCTCTGTTTCTGTTCAATCATAATTATCTACCGAACTTGTATCAGGATTAGTAGTTGTATCAGATATATCTGTTACGATTGTATCGTTTGGATCTGTAGCTGAAACACTCGCTGTATTTTCTATTCATCATCTATCTACATCCTCTTGAGTAAGTATATAACTCGCTGTATAACTTGTAGAGTTTATCTCATTTGGAGCGAGAGTCGATATGGTAGCACCACTGAGAACTAAGCCATCAAGTGAAGTATCAGTTACTGTTATATCTGTGAGTGTTACGTTACCAGTATTTCTTACTATGAAAGCATAGTTAACTGTATCTCATGATCCAGTAAGATTATCTCATGTTGTATCTACTACACTCGTTATAGATTTATATAGCTTAATTGCTGGAGTAGCTCATACTGGTTTTGTTATTTCTGACTCAGCTTCTTCAAGGTCTCATCATACTGGAGTACCAGCTGCAGTTGCTTTATTATAAACCTCACCATCATCAGCTTCATCTTGAGTTACAGCTATCGAAGTACACGTATATTCCCAAGTTTCATCTGGAGAAAGTATATTATCAGATCCTTCATCACTCGTTGCATTCAGAGTAGGTCCTGAAGCACATTTATCATCAATAAGAGTTATTGATGAGATATTCACATTACCAGTATTTTCTAACTCAAATGTGTAATCAAGTGTATCTCATGCTTTCATCGGAGTTGACTCGGTACCTTTACGAAGTTCCCAAGTTGGAGCTGCTATAAAGTATCAAAAATCTTGAGTATCATTATCTACCAAATCAGTTATAACTCCATCTGAATTAGTTATAGGTAATAATGTATGTGAAGAAGAGTTACTCGTAGCTACTCAGTCTGAATCAAATGTTTGAAATGTATCATCTGGAAGCGTAGAGATATCTATTTCTACTGTATAAGTTCACTGAGGTAAGTTTTCAAAAAGATATTCTCAGTTTGAATCGGTAGTAGTTGTGTAAGGAATTGCTCAAGTAGTTCATGCTGGAACCACTTGTTGAGTAAATGGATCTATAAAGACTGGATTTCCTGTATCATCAAGAATATTTACTGTCACTCCAGAGAATCACTCTTCATCATCATCTTGAATTCCATCCATATTTACATCATTCCAAATATAGTTTCCTATACTTCCTTGAGGAGTATAAAAGTATCAGAAATCTTGAGTATCATTATCATTGACTCCAGTTATATTTCCAAGCGAATCTGTCTCAAATCCGAGAGTAAGGTCTGAAGTATTTAGTGTCCCTATACCATCGGAATCACTTGTAGCTTCAGCTCAACTAGGAAGCGAATCAGAATCGATTGAAACCGTATAATCACCAGCAGGAATCCCTTCAAAGAGGTATTCTCAATTTGCATCTGTAGTAGCAGTATAGATTATAGCTCCCGAAGACGTAGCATCAACAATTCATCCAGTAACTGGATCTATGTACACAGGTTGTCCAGATGAATCAAGTAGATTTACTACTACTCATTCAAGTGCTGGCTCTCAACTATCTTGAGTTCCATCTCCATTGAGATCATACCACACATAGTTCCCTATGCTTCAACTTACTACTGTAACTGTTACATCATTTGATATTACATTGAGTGAAACTTCAGGTATACGTCACCCAAATGAATTTGTGTATTTATCTCATACATTTGGACTATTATCAAAATCAACTTCTTGAAGTCATGAAGGAGATGTTGTATATACTGGTTCTCATCCTATATTCCCAGTTGGGTCTAGAGTAAGAGTCACTGTTTGTCCTCCTGATGTAGGAACAGAAGCAGCATCAAATCTCACAGCAGTAATCTCACTTATATCTACTGGACAATGCACAGAAACAACTTTTGTTGGACCTCATGAACATACTTGCCAGTTTGCAGAAGCAGTACCAGTAGATACACCATCTGGGAATTGATTTCCATTATTTACATAGTCTTGGTGACAAAGCTGGTCTATAAAAAGTCATGATATCTCAGGGTCTTGAGGTATATATCCAGATGGTAGATTTGAACTTGCACATGGATCAAGATTAAGACTACTAGGATCTTCATCAGTTACATATACTGTTTCACTATTTCTTGTTACTATTCTGGTAAGATCGTAGGTACCAGTAAAATCTGTTGCTGGTTCACGATCAGAGTTAATTCCTCAGATTCAAACTGTAGCATCTCAATCAAAAGGAAGAATATCTATAAAACGTCATCCACTATATGCTTCTCATCATAGATTTTTATAAGTGAGATTGAAATCAAAAGCTTCATTGGTACTGTATACTTCTTTTGAAAGTGACTTGTTTACATCAAAACCAAAGTTTGGAAGTATCGTCAATTTATATGAAGCTTCTACATCATCTCATACCCCATCACCAGTATCAGGTACTCAATCATCATCAGTATCTGTTATGTAGATATCAGCTGCAATATTTGGAGAAGAAAAAGTTACAGTATTAGTAAAATTACCACTGGTAAGATTTGGGTCAACCAAAACTTTATATCTAATCAGTGGCATCTGTTCACCAGAATCTATTCATGAAAATGTCCAGATGATTGGATCCTGAGCATTTGGCACTATAGCGCTTGTTAGATTTATATCAGGAGAAGACGCGTTATAAGCAGTATGATCCAACCAAGTTATACCTCAATCTGTAGAAAATTCTTCACTCCCTACAATATATGTAGTACCAGCTGGTAGGTTATCATTTACAGTAGCTTCCTGGGATCAAGCCCATAATCAAAGCAGAGTAGGACTCAGTTCAAACTGAACTATATCTCATCATCTAACTACTTTTAACCCTTCTGGAATGGTATTTTTACCTATTGATATACCTGATGGCACGAGCACATTTCTGTCCGCAGAAAAAGTATTATGACCAAATGATACATTAGTAGGATCATGTACATCATCATTAGTATTATCTTGCCAGGCTAACCACGATTCATTATCGGTTGTTACGGTACGACGAGCATCAACAAAGTTTGGCATATAGTTTTTAGCTCCATATCATGTAGCATCAGAACGAACTCTGAGGTCATACATCTGTGATGCAGAAGTATTTTTATGTCCACTTCCACCAAAGGATTCATACTCAGCAGTGCTATAATCATGATCATAGGTATACTCAAATCTAACCTTAGTTACTCCGCTGGTTCAGTCTGGTGCATCAGGAACCATAGTAAAGTCTTCATACCAATCGACAGCACCAGTAGTTGCATTCCCATTTTCATCCACGAGATTTCATGCGCTATCCATAATCACAATAGAGCTATCCTCATTTACATCATCCTCACACAAGACTTCATCTAAATCCTTTAAACTTCCTGATCCATTTGGAACTGCAGAATAAAGAGTTTTTGTGACACTCTCAGCATCAGAAAGAAGATTTATAGCAGGAGATTGTGTTCCTCACCATATACGCATAGAGGGATTATTCTGTGTCTCCCTTGGATATGTTGATAGCTGTCAACCATAATAGTTAATAAAGAAAGGTCCTTTAGGGCTTGGGTATACTGGATACTTGTCCCATACTGGGACTCATACAAACTCATACTGAGTGGTATCTATCTTATCACATACTTGCGATTTAGCTCCATCAACAAGTCTATAATCATACGCAATCAAAATAAATGGAATAACTTCATTTTTTGCAGTTAGTTGCTCAGCTATCTTAGGAGTATTGGTTGTGCTACTCGTAGTTCTCCTAAATGTTTTACGATAACTCCATCCTCCAGGACTTCAAACTTCCAATAATCCATTGGTGAGATTATCACTATTGGCAGTATGTAAATCTAGACTCGCCACACCTCCAGGTTCTGATCAAGCTCAATAATTATCTAGATTATTACCACTTGCATCTTCTGTAGATATAGGAGAAAAGTCTGCTGGTGTATTTGTTGAAGTATCAAGTGATTGAGCTTCATTTATATGAAAAAGTGTACATGGTCATACATCACATGTTTGATGATTATCTACATCTGATTCTGGTATCCAGATTCATACACGAACATTAAATAAAGTTCCGTCTCCATCTGGATCTCTTGTATCAATATTATCTAAATCTATATGTATATTCATATCATTTACAGTATCTGGTGTAAATGAAGGTCATGTCCAATCGATTGGATAATCGGTTTGGGTACAGTTAAAAGTTGCACCCACTCAATGATTACCATTGAATGAACATGCAGGAAGAGATGTATCCCATGAGTACAATTCAGCATTAGAAGATATTCCTCCACCATCGTTATTAGTATTATCATCAGTAAATATATCTATAACATCATAATCTGCATCATAAAAAAAAGTATCTGAATCAGTATCCACAAGCTCGTCATCTGAATTAGCAATCATAGATCATTTCTGATATTCAGCAATGATATCATAATATGC
>CALHCH010000075.1 GCA_937930555.1 Candidatus Absconditabacterales bacterium
CTTCAGCAGGTGCTTCTTCAGCAGGTGCTTCTTCAGCAGGTGCTTCTTCAGCAGGTGCTTCTTCAGCAGGTGCTTCCGGAGTATCTGATCAGGTGTCATCACTAGCAGCCTCAGCGACAACAGCAGTTGCAGCAGCCTCAGCTACTGGAGCTGGAGCAGCTTCTTCTTCTGGTTCATCTGGAGCATTTTTCTTTTTTCTTACTCTATTTGATTCTACGATATATTTCTTAAAAAATTCATCACCTGTTGTTTTGTAGCAGATTTTTGCCACTCTATTGGATGGTTGAGCTCCTTTTCCGATCCATTCTTTGATCGCATCAAAATCTATCTCCTGCGTATGTTTTACAGGATCATGCCACCCAAGCACTTTCATATACCCAGATTTGACTGGTTTGGAGTGTTCTGTAAGCACCACTCTATAAAAAGCTGCTTTTTTTCTTCATCATCTAGAGAGTCTAATAGTAAGCATATAATATGAATAATAAGGTAAAGTTTGAACTATATATAGATAGAGATATCAAAAATATATAATTCGAACTAGGGTAGTGCTACAGGGGGCTAAATCCCACACAATACGTTCTAGATACTATCTCGTGTGAGGCACAAGACAGTTTATATAATATACTGACGGTTTTTCTGATGCAAAAAATTTCACCAATACTCGATACGAGTTTAATGAAGTTTTTTCTTCCAGAGCTTAAACATAGCTCTTTTTTTGATTTTTTTGTCGTACTTCATGAGTTCCAATCCATCAGGAGTGTTCATCTTGTTGTACGAAGTCATGTATGTCGTCCCTGTGTTGGGATTCCAAATTCTAACTCTTTGTCTTGCTCACTTCTTTGCCATTTTGTATGATATAAGGTATAAAGTATAAGGTATAAAGCCCTTGAGGCATATACAATATATGTTTTATTTGTAAATTCGGAGAAGAAGGGATTCGAACCCTCGGTGCCCGTAAAGGCACAACTCCTTAGCAGGGAGCCCCGATCGACCACTCTGGCACCTCTCCGTATGTGAGTTATGTGTAGTGTATATGTTTTATTTTACTATCTTCTACAGATTTGTACAACCGATATCTGATCTTTGCAACTATTCGATCTATCACTCTGTTCTGATCTTATAGGCAAATATCGAACTCTGGCACCTCTCCAAAATAAATTTTAAATTTTAAAACATAAAGTTTGTGTTTGTAATACGTATGTAGTTACAGAGCGATTTATGTTTTAAGTTTTCAAGCTTTAAACTTTATTTAACCTAGCACCGGGGAGACTTGAACCCCCGACCTCGTCCTTATGAGAGACGCGCTCTAACCGGCTGAGCTACGGTGCCACATAGTAAATAATAATAAGCCTCCGACCTCGTCCTTATGATCCCGTGTCCACGGGATAACCGGCTGAGCTACGGTGCCACAGAATTTGTTTTTTTACAACAAAAAAACCTCTTGAGGTGACGAGTAATAAAAGCAAAAATTTTTAGTTGAACTTGCATTTGTTCCGAAAACGAAACATTTGCAACTTCTTTAATTATTGCTCTTTTATCGATTTTTGCTTTCGTTCGGACATCAGCGAATTGATTATTTTTTTATGAAAGCAAGTACCTCTTGATTATCTAACCACAAGCGGAAAAGATAATAGTCCGAATATAGGAATGTGTGGCTGGATTGCAAGCGTCTAGGACACTTTTTTGGCATTTTTTAAAAAAGATGCGATGATATGAAAGTTGTAGCTGAAAATTTGCAAATATACGAGATAATCATATACTTTTGGTGTATAGTATATTATTTGTATATAACATATGTCAGAATTAGAACCAAGTTTTGAAAGCTCATTGGATACTAGTGCTGGAGCTGAGTGATGATCTGAGGTCACTCAAGAGGATCTAGTACGCGTGAGAGAATGAGAGTCCAATGCCAAGAAAATGGCTGGTCAAGTAGCCAAATCACAAAAAACAAATAAGCAATTTGCTTTGATGCTTTCGTTTATTTTTAAGTATATAGAGGACGAATTCTTGCTTACCTATGTATTTGAGACGATGAGTGATTTTGATCAGTCGATGATTACGATATTTGCCCATTTTCTCCCCAATCTCCAGGAGCAGATGGATATATCGCCATACAAGCCTCTATATGCCGAGATATGGGACAATCTTTGATCTCGAGACTGGTCACTCACCAGTGTAGCTACATATTACAAGGAGTTGTATATCAAATTTCCTGCCTTGAGTAAAGTGCCTGAGAGTCTGTATGTGGATATGGTGTATCGTCAGTTGGAGGTACAGGGAGTGGTGACAAATCTGGATCCAAAAGACATTGAAGATATTAAAGAATGACTTCAACAAACAATTTATGCAAAATAGTGCTATTCATTGCTCACGTTGAAAATACACAATTTGTATTGACAATTATATAATAATAATTATATATAATATAATAATTTTATATTCTTATACATTTTATGCAACTAGATCTCTCGAAAATTACTACACAAGTAAATACACATATAATGAAACACAAAAATAAGCTGAAACTCACGAGTGTTTGACTGCTCAATCTATTGTATACTCCAAACGATCATCAAATTATACAGTATAATGCAAACGCTATGGTTACAAATACGGAAAAATCTATACCTAGAAGATGAGTAAATATATCTCAGGACACTTTGCCAACAATAGATATGAAAGAATATCGTCAGATAACGAAAGGATGGACACTTGAAGAGAGAAGACTTTTTGGGCAAAAATTGAAAGCGCATAGAGTAGTAGAACAAAAAAACATCACTACCCAGCTCACACAAAATCCTGTAGATACAACATCGATAGATGATGCTCTTGATATTTTGGTAGATCAAAATGTATCATCTGCTAGCGAGACAGATGTTCAAGTAAAATCACAAGAACAGATAATTATTAATGGTGATACTCTCCCGTCTCCAAGCTCATCAACATCTCTAGACCACAATTTGAACCAGTCGGTATTTGACAATATTGATGATAAAAATGAATATGATAATCAATCACACTCTTTATATGATCAAAAAAAATCTCCAGACACACTAAAGATTAGGATAAAAAAGATATTTTAAATTAATATAAATATTTGTCAACTTTAAATGATCTAAATTCAACCTGTCTTTTGACAGGTTTTTTTTTGTTACTATACTTAATGCAGACCACAAAGATTTATTTTTTTCTAACACTATGCCAGAAATTATTAATTTTGATAACATCGAGAGAAGAGATGATAGGCTTGCAGCATTCAAGAAATGACTTGAAGACGCAGGATATGCTATCACTATAGATCCTGTAACACATCAGACCAGGATAGATTTTGTAAAAGATCTTTGATTAGATGAAGGTGTCAAAAAAAATAAATTTATAATCGATCTGCTTGCAAAAGATGAGAATAAATATCAAATCTCGGTGTGAAGCACATTGATATGAGAATTTTCTCTCAGTACAGAATCAGAATCTAAAGTTGTAGATTTATTGTATGACGCTATCACAGCTTTTACTGATTTGGAGTACGATCAAGCAAATCTAAAACTTCTAAATCTGATAGCCACCAAAGGCAACCTAGCAGAATTGGAAGATGAAATCGGTAAAGTGATAGACTCAAAATGAATAGCAAATGTAGAAGATGAAACTGCAAAATATGACGAAAAAACATGATATGCACAGCAGCTCTTAGCGGCAGAAAAAAGGCTAAAGGAGGCTCAAGAAAGGTATCAAGCAGTGAATCTCGATAGACTGGTCAATAAAAATCTCATGACCGGGGTAAGTAATGCTACTGATGTTATCAACGCTCATCAGGAAACTGTTGGTCAAGTATTGGAGTCCATAAAGAAGGGATCATACTACTTTGATGATCCTAAATTGGATAGTGCTATAAATAGCAATATAGAGGCATTTGAATATGTAGAGAGCATGTGGGTACTAATACAAGAACAAAAAGATATCATCAAAAAAATCTATAAAGATGCAGGCAAAAAAATACCCAAAGAATTGGCAGAATCTCTAGGTATCGCAACAGTAGATAGTAGCGCTGGTAGGTCAGCGACATGACCTAGCATGGGATCAGTCGCAGCTCCTAGTGCCACCACTACGCCATCGAGCACTACGACAGCATCCACAAGCACTGCAAGCTCGATAGTCACAGCAAAATACCCTGGCACCAAAAGAGCTGGTACGGCTGTGTCTGCTCCAATCAGCGCTACTATACCTGCTAGTGCAAGTAAGGCAAGAAAACCAGAGATGGTAATGAATAATGGTGTATTGGTGCCTAAACCACTACCATACCCTATACATGAACTATATAGATCCAAAGTAGAAAATGCTGGTCACTATCTCAGTGAGATGGGGATATCAAATACTGATATAGAAATGATAAAAAAACTTAATGGAGAAAAAAAACTAGAAAAATGAGCATGGGCGTACAATGATTTTATCCATCATATGGATAAGATACAGGAATTGTACCTATCATATCCTGATATCACATTGGCTCCAGATCAGCTAAATCCCAAGGCAAAAGGGGTAGAGTGACAGATAGTAGCTCTATTTGCTAGCGCAATGAAAGCTAATGATACTATAAAAAAACATCTCTCTTACGAAAACGGAACAAGCAAGGTGATCATAGCTGCATATGGAGATGATTCTGCTGATTTTTGGCATCAAATAATGCTAGGACAAAAAATGACAGATGATGATCGATATCAATACACTACTAGTCTATGATCTGGTACAGGTACCTACGAATGAGTGGCATCACTCCCAAAGCTTGGAAGAACTGCCAATATGAGTCCTACACAGATCCGTGAATATTTTGCTGGTCTAGATGGAGTGCAGAGAAGAGACTACCTCAGGAGGATGTCTATAGACCAACTTATCGCCATAGAATCATCGCCTGATCATCAAAAAAAACTTGATCAAGAGATCATAGAGCGTGCATTGTTGCGAAAAATACTACAGTCGGGATCTGCATCACCCAACAAAAATCTTAGAGAACAGATTATATGAGTAGATTTCAAAAAAAATGTTGCTAAATTGTGAGGTGGAAATATCGCTGCTGGGGAAGAAAAATTGCGAGATATGATAGACAAGGTAGTGATGGATAGCAAATTTGAGAGGGATATAAATACTGACTACACCAATGCTCTATGAGAGCTAGAAGCATCAAACTGAGCTATTGCTGCAGATCAGATCCCGGCTTCTATGGTAGACTACGTATGACTCACCAATCCACACGAAGAAGATTGACTATTGGTCACGTCTTTTGTGTGGAATCTCAGCAAAAAACTAGGCATCCCTTGTCAGCAGATGGGAAATATCATGGAACTATACAGATGACCAAATGGTATCGATCCTGCCAGAGCTGCCAACAATATCAGATCAAAATGGAAATCTGAAAAACCTCTCTGAGAAGCGTCAGGTCGAGATATAGCAAAAAATGGTGGACTGGGTAAATGGATACAAAACAAAGTGCTCAATCCTGGTATGGCAAAATGATGGATCAGTCCAGAATTGAATTCTGCACTTGTGTGAGCATGACAAGTATTGTGAACTGCAGCAAAATATGTATCAGGTATATGAACATTGTGGAATTTTGGTAGGACGATACTATCAACAGTAGCTGGTGTAGTAAAAATGCCTTTTGGATGAAACTACCAACAAAGTTTTGCTAATGCTGCAGATCACTTGAGATGATTTGCAAAACGATGATGAGGATATGCAGTCACAAAGGTGACAGTAGATGGATTTGATCATTTTACTGATAGTAAGGTGGCCAAAAAACTATGACTCGGTGGATTATTCAAATGATTGGTGTGATTCTTTTCTCCATCATTGGCCCAAAAACGAGATAGACAGGATGCTATAGAAAAAGGAGTTATAAGTGCAAACAAAACATATACTGAGATAGCACATGAGACTATGTGAGGCATAACTCTAGGAGAGCTAGCTAGCAAATGAGTGCTTATACCAACTGGGACCAATACCTATAAGTTTGATAAAGAAGCTTTTAAAAATAATTATATGAAGCAACTAAGAATCGTACAATCTCAGTGTGGGTGAAACACAACTGTGAGCAAAATAGTGGACGAGATAGCACAAGCTTTTGTGGATCAAAGATTGAGTGCAGATCTATGAGATATAGATGATCCAGTAATCGGTGGGGTATCACTACTAGGTGCACTTGCGTGATCTACGGCTGTCTCATGACTCAGTGGATGAGTAGATGCGGCCAATCTCACTGATGATGCACTAGATAGAGTGACCAATGATCTGACCAACTACGGCCTGCCCGATAGTAGGACTGCTATAGATGCAGCAGCTACAGACGCAGAAAAAGCGGAGCTGCTCGCTCGTAGTGCATTTGTGTTGCAGCAGATGCACAAAATCAGCGATGACCAGATCCGAAAAAACTACATAGACACAGATACCAACAAAGCTCAAACTATAGATCCTGCCACTTGAGCACTTACAGATCTAGATGCCGTACAAGGCAATCGTCTGATCGATGCTTCACTAGCTATCACAGATAGCAGTGGTATCACCGGTGAGGCAGCACTCCAGGACGCACTCACCAAGATCTTGAATGACAAAAATTATGACATCACTAAGTATTTTAAACTAGCAGCTGCAGTATTTGGCAACAACAAAAAAACAGTGGATGCGGGCGACCATATCCTCTATCACGCTGATCCTAGTCTAGACGGTCGCAAATGTTTTAGAAACTATCTACACTGACCAGAGTCTGGATGAGCAAATACTTCAAACAAGGGCATAGGTACTGCATATGTAGATGATGCAATACTCTGAGCTGGTATCGATCTGAGATCTGGAGCAGGCACTCTAGATATATTTGACAATACAAGCAGAAGCTGGACTGATCTGTATAATTAATCGTTTTCCCCAAACGTAACGAGACCCCCTGGTGAATTCCAGGAGGTCTTTTTTGGTTTTAAATATCTTGAACATTGTCTTAGGCGCTGACTACAAAACCTACCAGTCCGATAAATATCCACCATACATAGCCATCACTGATCCAGTCATGGAGGAAATTTTGCAATCTTTCTGATAATTGAGTGCCTATCAAGAATAGACCCACTATCACCAAGAACCACATCTTCCACTCAGTGAATATAAGATCCCACTGTACATTGAATCCGTCATCTAGACGCAAAACAAAGTACCAGAAGAGTAGTACAGCGATATGCATTATCTTGGAAAACTTTTGTTTTCTAGATAGATTATACCTACCAGCATTTGGTTGACCTGCTGGTATCAGTCCTGGATTGTTGCTATCACCCCATGTCCAGTAGACATTGTTGGTGATAGTATGACCAAACAATTGAAATGTCCTTCCATGAAATCGAGAGAATATTCCTTCAAATATAACACCCCATCCTAGACTTTTCAGCACGAAGATAAGGGCAATTATTGCCTGATTTTCAACTATTAATTTTATCATTTTATTTTTTTTATTTTTTTTAATATTTCCGCGCCAACTAGTATATGCGCACTGTCAGTTGTAAGAAAAAAATATAAAAAGTCAAGTTTAACTTGACAAATGATATCAAATCAGTAAAGTAAATGTGTCAAGAGATGCCTCCAAAGGGATGGTATTATATGACTAACAAAACAAAATTAATTAAAAAAGATAAAGAAAAATAATGAAAAGAACATTAATATCGCTCATTACAGCGCTGCTGCTGATGACAACGACGAGCACAATCAGTGCTCAAAACAGATCTGCTCGCAAAGTAGTGAAAACTACACGAACAGAGTACAGATCTTCCACCACAGCAAACTATCGTGCACAGCATGATAGAAGAGTGAGGGGGAAGAGCAACAGAGAGGAGTATACATACTCAACCGATGTTAAGTCATCTAGAGGGTATATTGCTCTGGGTGCAGGATCTATCCTGACCCAACACCAGTTTACCGATCCTCATATAGGATGGGACTGGAAAAATATTCTCACCAACTTTGATCTGCATATAGATGCAGCTTGGGGTAGTGGTCTATTTAGAGTAGACTACCACAGATTTGAATTTTGTGGTAACAATTATAATGTGATAGCACCACTGATGGGTGCTCGTATAGGCAACGACCTAGAGCTCAAGGCTCTCGTAGGTCCCGCATATGATATCACTGGCAATCAGTGGCTAGCCAAATCTCAACTAGAATTGAGTGGCAAGATCTTCAAGAATACCCATCTGTATCTCCTTGTAGATGCAAACTGGGATCTAGGAGGAGAGTATTTTGACAATACTGTGGTGAGAGATATTGATAGATCTCATCATCACGGTAGCTTTGATGTGATTACCAATATTAGTATTGGTATTGTAGAAAAATTTTAAAAAAATATTAAATAAAAAAAATTTATAGAGATTATGAAAAATATATTTATTTTGTTGGGATTTGGATTGTTCTTATTTACTTCTTGTACCAAAGATCAGAACTGGGATGATAATCCTATGGGAGAATCTACAAAGTTGGAAGTAGATACCCACTACAACAATGGAGCAGCTTATGCTCCAATCATAGTGGGTGGTCACAATGGAGAGTATATCTATATGGAGATTGAGGCGTACGAATGTCATATCCCCGAAGGTACTATCACATGGGGTGGAAGAGGATATAAGGCGGTTGGATCACCTATCAATATCTTGGCGCATGAGGGAGATGCATGTCAGTTATACGGACTGGAATTTCAAATCACTGCCGATCGTGCAGAGATAGATCTGAGATTTCCAATCATTGATAGGTCTGAAAACTGGAAAGTTACATTGACCGGAAATGTAGGAGACCTTGCATTTGAAGACTCTATACAAGATTAGTTGCTGTAGGTATTCCTACTAGGCGATTGATATGCATATCAACCATATGATTGATATGCATTTTTTTTTGTCAACATTTTTCTGCTGTATTACGTGATATTTTGACCTTTTGAGAGGAGTTGGATATACTTATGGAGAAGAGATTTTTATTTTGTTGATCTATATATGGGAGAGAGATTGTCTGGTGATGTGGAGTTGTTGACTCAAGTCCAAGAGCTCTCACAGATACAAGGTGAGGTGATAGATGCTCAGCTAGAGCAACTCACTGATCAGATCACGATGATGGATCGTGAGATAGATGGACTTGCTGAGATCGGAGATCCCGATCGGACAGTGCATTTTCGTCAATCCAGCTGACTGATAAATATACGCACTCCCAAATCACAAGATGACAAAAGAAAATATAAATTGTTGCTAGATCCAGCTATACGCCTGGATGAACTTGTGTTTGAGGATAATAAGGCGACAGTAGTGAGGAAAGTATGAATCCTGCGGTATACGCTGACGATCACCAATCAAGATGGAGTAGGGAGGATGAGTATCCAGAGGTATGAGCATACGGGTACACCGACTCAGATACAGACACTATGATCTGCTCCTGCAGGGTATACTGCGTTCGTATCTGACGATGGTACACAGCTGAGTATCGCTGCTGCAGATGGGACGCTAGTAGAGACCATAGATACGAGTATGCTGGCACCTGGAGAGACGATATCGGTCCAGATCACCACACCAGATGGGATATACTCACTCTCACTGACCAATCACAACAATACATACACACAACTCACATGGTCAAAAAAGACTATAGAATCGTTGCAATCAGATCCTAGAGTAAGATGAGATGTGCCCTATGGCAAGACCTGGGTCTATGGTATCCAGGATGGGTATTTCAAGATATCTCAACGTAGTGCGCAGGGGAGAGATATCAGTCTCCACTATCCTCTCAAGATCGATACAGATACCCTCTACTCACACTGAGCTCCTGTAGTGATGTATATACCTATACAGCCTAGCACTCATCAGCCTATACAATATGTGTATCAGATCACTATCTCCATAAAAAATGGTGACATCATCACCACAGCAAAAAAAACAAACAAACCGATAAGCTCAGCAGATATCAAAGCATTTCCAATCATACAAAATCCTGATCTGGTGGATGATGATAGCATAGCGCCACATCCAGTAGATACCACCGAGTCGCAAGATCCTCATCTCAAGTTTTTTTCTCCTGCATTGGACTATGGAGATCAGAGTGAGTCCATAGACTATCTAGATACCAGACTGTATGACGTAGATGGTACAGTTGTAGACTGATTTTATCCAGATACCAATAGGAAGATAGAGCGAGATGGTCCCAACAATACTGGTATCAGTAAGGCTCGCCGTCAGATTGTGATCAGGAGATGACCAGAAAACGCTCCGTTTACCAATATTGACCGACTCAATCCTGATGATAGTATTTTTATCATCAATTTAGATCTTCATCAACGTAATGGTGGCACTCGACCATATTATTACAAATGACATAAACTAGACGTGACTACCAAGATAGAAAAATGAGTACTCAAGATCACGGTAGATGCTGATCGGGAGGCAATCAAAAAAAGAGAAGAATATGATAAAATATGAAATCGTATCAGAAGAAGACTTGCTTTGGCTCAACAAGACTTCAAGGACTGGCTAGATCGTACTGGAGAAGCGATAGGTGCAAAATTTGATGCCATCAAAAAAAATATATTGGATTGGATCAAAAATGACCTTAATCCTAAAATTGAAGCACTTAAAAAGAAAGTGAAAGACAAGCTAAAATATGCTAAAGATCGAACTATTGATCAGATAGAGGATTTTAAGATATGGCTCAAAGATGCGATAGATGAACTCATGTGAGCTGTATGATGAGCTATCGCTACTATACTCCAAAAAGTGAAAGAAATAGCTCCAGAAGTTTTAGAGGATCTCAAAGATGAGCTGAAAATTATTGTAGAAAGTATCAAAAAAGAGATAGCTTGATGGCCTGCGATCAGAGATTTGATTGAAAGATTCAAAGAATGGTTTGATGTATTTGATAAGGATGATATCAAGGAACTCACTGAGACTATCTCAGTAGAATGACTTCAGCCAGACCTATATGATGAAGAAGTATATCCTCTATGATGAGTCACCACACCTCAGGTAGAAGATCTGTATGTGTATGATGGTGATAATCAATGAGATCTAGGTATACGATACAAGACCTCACTACGAGGCAAACAAAAAATGCGAGATATCTCTCCGGGCGATTTGATAGATACGAGTGTCACACCGCCAGTATACACTACTAGTATAGCTCCCAAGATCACACTCACCAATGCAGATGGTGTAGAGGTAACAATAGAAAAACCGCGAAAATACACGCTCACTGCCCATGATCATAGTGATGGCAATGGGAGCACTCAAAAGTTGCTTAAAGTAGCAGTACAGCCACCACAAGAATTTTTGGATGCTTTGCAGGCCACTCAGCACAAAGAATATCTCAAATATAAATTTGGATATCCTATGGCAGACACGTCTTACAATAAAGTGACATGATCTTTTGGTGAGCCTAGAGCAGGACATGATCACGAATGAATAGATATAGGTACACAGTGATATCCTGCTGAGATAGTGGCAACAGAAGATAGTACAGTAGTAGAGGTGTTGCATGATCCTACTGGATATGGTCACTATGTAGTCACAGAATTTACCAAATATGGCGAGACATTTAGGGTAGTGTATGCTCATCTCAATAAAAATAGTCTCGGGACGCTCAAAAAATGAGATAGCCTCACGAGGTGATTTGTGTTTGGTAAGCTAGAAACAGATCCAACTAAACGATGAACTGCAAGCGGGTCACATCTCCATCTAGAGATAAGAATACAAAATGGTGCATACAAAGACAAAAAAAATGTACATCGAAAAAATGGTTGGGAGCCAGTAGATCCGGAGATCTTCTACGATTTTGACAATCTCAATGCAAATCCACAAAATATCACCATAGATCGTCTCAAGCCAAGACAAATCTCATCTCTTACGTTTGATGAGTCAGTAGTGTTTCTCAAAGAGATCTTCTGATCCGGTCCAGGGACGGAGCGACTCATACATCTAGCTAGACAGCAAGAAAATACTAGCACGGCAGAGTCAGAATCAGCGCAGATGATCACCAGAGTGATGGCTATAGCTAAGGCTGAGACAAATTTCGCTTTTGGTCATACCAATTATAATGACAATGGTCAGCGTGCACGTGGAGCGTTTCAGGTGAGTGTGCCGTGATGAGATCAGGCTTTTGTTGATGAATTTAATAAGGATCTAATATTTGTGCATGCACAACTCAATACTTTAGGTATCTCGTCAGGATGATTGATGACGAGTATCTCCAAGCGAGATGAGAGCTATGGCAAGCACACTACAGCTGCAGCACAAGTAGATCTATGCACACGACTTGCTCATATACATCGCGCTGGTACAGCTAGAAAAAACGCTTTGCTCAATCTAGGAAGTATAGGTGTAGCTGATCTAGAAGATCATGTAGCCAAAAAAATACAGATATGTAAAACGGTAGATGCAAACTGAAATCCTACAATACATACAGGTACCAAGGTGCAAGATGATGTCAAAAATTCGGAAGTGAGAAAGTTTATTGACGCTCGTGATAATCCAGATCAAGACAAATTGCCTCTTGCTCCATGAAAACATGTGCCAGAGTTTAAGAAATTTAGGTTAGATTGAACTCCATATGTATTGGGCAATCACAAAGCAAAAAAATGAACTATCACAATGAAGCCACATCATCGCAATCTAGAATCCCTTAAATTCTATACACTCACGTATACTGCTGTAGTTGCAGATACCAATGCTCCAGGTGGATATAGTATACACACGCTCAGCAACACTTTGGATGCGAGTGTATTTGATGTGCAAGGTCGTGATATTACTATCAAGGATTTGTATTTTGATACTACACCTAGGTCCAAGGTAAAAATAAACATCACATGACCTGGAAAAGTAACTCAATCAGATCCAAATCCATCTCCTATATCAATAGATTTTGAAAGATAATTATAGCATGAATACAGGATTAGAACGTAGAGAAATTATCACTAGTAAAGAGCTCTCACCAGAGCAGTTTTTTGGGTACAAGGAAGAGTTGGATGTATTGCTGGAAAATACATTACTGATTTTGCAATGATCTCAAGATGTCTCTGAGTGAGATCAGTTAGATTCATCAGATCTTGCAACTATCAGTTCTGTGATAGTGGATTTTTTGCAGTTGTTGTCTATTGTGTATGCACAAAACAATATCGTATTGGATACTGATCTACTCGCTGAGGACCTGCTGCGCCGAGAATCCCTACAGCACTCTACAGATATCCAGGAGATCTGATATGCTCTGCAAGAGCTCATCCAACATTGATGATATCTAGATATGCTTCACAGGTACACTACTACTCATTGATCTATTTCTATCGATCAGGAGCGTATAAAATCATTTTTGACCACATTAAATACTGGACTTGATGATATTAGACCGCAGAGATGATTGGCAGATCTCGAGACAGATATACTGTACTCTCAGTTTGAGACTGTAGACGATGTGCATATATTTTTGTGACTTTTGGATACTAAATATGATCAAAGGATTATAAGTATTATCGATCGTATGTTTGTCCAAAAAAAGGATATCAGCTCATCAGAAAAAAAATATATGGATACCTATCTCCATTATTGGTTGGGTGAGCATGGTATGCAAGAGTTTTTGAATACTAAGAATCAGCAAGAAGAAGTACGTAACGAAGAAATAGCAACTACATTAGAACAAGAAAATCACTGATCCTATTTGTGGCTTCGATTTAGGCTTGGCAAATATGGGTATATCTTGGACAATACACACAGCTCTGGATGAGTCAAAGTCAGAATGTGATGAACATTGCTCACTTGGGTATCCAAAGAATCAAAAAAATGAAAAGCACTCATAAGAAAATGACTAGATAGTGATGCAAAAATATTCAAAAAAATATTACCTCTCGTACAGGATGAGCTGCGTATGATGACATCCCACATCAATCATTCAATCCCAAAAAGAAAAGAAGATGCGCTATTGTTGAAACATCTGGAAGATCTCACATGATCTATCCAAAAAGGTAAAATGAGAGCAGCAAAGAGATCGTATAGTAAGTATATTCGTTGATTGGATAGATTGAAGATTAAGCCAAATTTTAAGAGTATAGGTAAATGAGTAGTGGGTCTCAGCGGAGGGCGCTATATGTCCAAGATCTACCTCCGCCAAAACCAAGCAATAGAAAAATGAAAACAGTGAATAGCTATAATACAAAACAAAATAGAGAAATTACAAAAAACTCACAAGAATAAACTACAACGTCTAGATATACTATGAAAACATAGTCCCACTCAAGCATCTACCTACCGCAAACAAGCAATATCTGCCAACAAGGCACACAATAAGGCTGTAACTTTACTACAGACGGAAGGAGTCAAAATTCTCAATGATTTGGATGACATGAGTATAAAACTCCTTGCTAAGACTTCTCCATTTGTACAACAGTATCTTTCTTGGAATCAGAAGCGATCCAAAGCTTGGCAAGCTATAGAGTCCAAAAAAAGACCATCACTCACTAGTGATAAGAAAAAATCGATTGTTTCTAGGAGATGATTGGTATGATGGGGGTTGTTTTCTTTGATGATGTGGTGAGTAGGAGAAAGCGTAGATGATGGTATTGGGAAAGATGTATTGGATGCTGGTGTATGATTGATACCCATCATATGATGAGTACACGATCTAAGGATTTTTTTTAAAGATGAAGACCTCAATGGGAGAAAATTGACTCTCAAACAATCTATGGAGAGATTGTGATTTGGTATTGTATGACTGGTGCCAGGTCTGGGACTCGTCGTCAAAATCACCAAATGAGCAAAAACATGAAAAAATGCCATAAAAATGATGCGTCTGTATTCCAAGATATCAAGAACTAGCATGAAGGCTGCTAGTACCTATTCTTTGTGATCACTATGATTGTATGGTGTGTATGGCATATGAGAGATGATTTCTACGCCAGTACGTGGTGCATTGCGTTTTGTGGATGAGATACAAGCGTCTCCATTTCCAGATTTTGATCCTAATGATGCCGAGCACATACAGGAGTCTCCTGAGCAAAAGTTGTTGAATACTCTCACAGATGAGATATTAGCCATGCGTGAGAGCAAGCAGACTGTCATCAAAAAACTAACGTGATTGCAAAGTATTTTTGTGGATCATTTGGATCAGATCAGATCATATGGACTGGATGTGCAATCAGTATGCAAAGATATTTTTGAGACTCAAACAAAAGAAATACTAACGCAGTATATCTATGAGGACGGAGATGTATCTGATATGGGTTCTATATCTACGCTTTCGTACACTGAAGATCAGCAGATAGATGTGTCTGATCTGGCGCAGCAGATCCAGCAGCAGCACAATATCTCACAAGTACGTGTGGTAGATATGAGTTGAATCAATCAGTCTCTGCAGGCTACAGAGTTTGATCAAACTCATCATATATCCACTCATTGACTCATAAAGACTCTAGTCTCACCACCAGTATTGCTCACTGAAGCTACCACTCTCGTGCAGCTACCTCTCAAGCAAGTAGATAATACTCTCTCATCATATCTACAAAGAAACACAAAGTTTTTTGGATCTCATAGATGACCTATGGATAGCTCGATCGGTCAGTGACTCGTGATGAATGAGCCTGTCACGGGTGTGCTCATCTGATGATATCAGCTAGTAGAGTATGAGTGATGATCGTATCTAGATATCACAGTGATGGATGAGTCTACACCGATACATATTATGATACCTGCTATACTAGTTGTTGATGATCTGTGATTTATAGATCTAAGAAATGATGACTATCTTCATCATCTCATAGCTACACAACTTGCTGTGTATGAAAATGATATAAAAAAAGTATAAAGATTACTAATGTATTGATTACCAGTCAGACAAAGGATTGATTGAAATCTGGCTTGTATACTTACTTTCGGAGCTTGTCTCAACAAACAAACAATACGTTAGCGCTGTAATGAATCGAAAACGGCTCTATTTAGGCAATAAAGGTCTCTATCAAACAAAGCTCAAACACTGGTACTAAACTACTATTCCGACCCGTTTTTGATATTACAGTAGTTACTTTTTCTTTCCTTTGATATGATTGTCGGCATATCGTTTTGTCCAGTTGTGCAACCGTTCTTGGGTATATCATGTTCAGATACCTCTTCTGTCTAGTGCTTTTTCTATATAATTTCTTCGCTGTATTACCTTCCCTTTTTTTTGTTGGGCGTCTCACAATTGCATATCTTTTTGAAATTGCTGTAGTGGATCTATTGTATGATCAAATTCTCCTGCCGTCTCTGAGATAATCTCTTCAAAAATCTCTTTTCCATACAAAAATGAATTTGTGCCTTCCTTAAACTTCCAAGTAGATCCATCAGGGAGAAGTCACTGTATATGCTCTCTAAATGCTTCACTAAATTTTGCATATGATGTGTATGGTATAATCTTATTGAGAAACACGTTGATCGTACCGTTATTTGAGATATCAAATCTGATAAAATCAGGTTTTTTGGAAACACCGATAGTAGTGGTATCTCTGAGCTCATCTCGGCTTCATTCGTAGTTTTGGACAAAATATGATGATTGGAGTTGGAGCATGTATTTTTTGGTTGCATTGTTTATTTTTATGTGTTCTCGTTTTTCATCGTAGTATTCTTGCATTTTTTGATATTTTTCTTTTTCGCTTATACTACTTGTACGCATATCATCCAGAAGTTTTGCATACTTATTTGTGATATCTGTATCTATACTGTTACCGTATTCTTTCATTAGATGAAGTAATACTCAACTGATTATTGTAGCTCATCCAAGATATCCTCCAGCTTTTGCGATTTCTTTTAGTTTTACCCCTTTTTTTACTAGTTTTTTACTATCTTTTACTATCTTATACGCAGTGAGGCCTCATCCAGAAAGCAATTTTGGCATCTCCATTGCTGCAATAATTGGATCAGCAGACCATTTAATTACTGATTTGACAGCGGGTCCCCATCCTGAGGTAAATCACTTTACAACCATATGTGTTAATATTAGACCATCTACTCACATAAAGAAGGTACCCACTGCTAGTTCTCAAGTTTTTAGATTTCACTTTCATAGTGCATCATCTACTATGTAGAGTGGTCATCGCATCGGAACCATTGTTTTTGCAAGTATAGATGCATTATGTAGGAGATCTTCATCCTCCTGTCGACCTATAGGCAAACTAAGCACAGGCGTTGATCTTATGAGACTACTTGCAAGTCAAGGAGCATATCTAAATACTATATCAAAATTTGCTTTGAGATGTTTTAGATCTTTTACATTTCATACTTTAGCAGTTCATTCTCTGCCGATTTTTGCAATTTTTGCAACCGCACTCGCCAAACGTGCTTTACTGATTATTCATAGTGCTTTTCATGACACAAACTCACTAGAATACATACTAATCATATTACCTATGTGTTTACCAGCTTGACCTAGAGCTTGATTCATTTTAGATATATCGCTACGCACACTACGCAATGGTGCCACGCTATCTTTCACCTTGGAGAAGATCTTACTCTTGCCTTGATAGATTGTGCTATTAGTTTTTCAGATATTCGAATCAAAATCATTTACAATTCAGATTCCTAGAGATTTCTTCCAAGTATTGTTTGGAGTTCTAAAATTTGATTCAATAAATACTCAATCTCAAATTATTTCTATATATTTATTTATTGTAGATATTTCTATATGATGAAGATATTTTGGTTGATGTAAATAATTTATAAGACTTTGTTTTGCGATCTGATGATTTGCAAATTTTGTATTTGAATTTTTAGTAATTCGTTCTAACACTCAAGTACTTAGAGCGGTTTTCTTAAAAGTCTCATTCATGAGATTAGTAATATCTGAGATTGCTTTTTGATTTCCTTTGCTATCTACATCGCTGAGATGTTTGCTGGCGAGATCCAAATAATTTTTTATATTGTTAGTCATCTGTTTGCTATCACGAAAGAAACTATCTAATCTAGCTTTGGTGATATTACCTCACGGTCTACGATCTGTGATCAGAGTTCCCACTCAGTCAAACAAGAATTTGGTCATTCCTGCTCACCATTTGCCAATAAATCTAGATTGTCTATAAATTGCTATTAGAAATGCTTCTTTTTCGTTATAATCCATAGCTCAAAGAACTTCGTCCTCGAATTCTTGGAGTGGGATTTTTTGATCCATAAATAGACTTGCTCGTTTTAGTCTAGTGTATTTTATAGATCTTGTAGAGAATTGAATATATTTCTTGCCATTGTATGTTAATATTGCTCATGTTAGATCCGAGTAGCTATCATAGACACCATTTTTTGGGTCTATAAGAATTTTGAGTAAACTTATTGTGTTTTTTTTATTAAGCCTCCCAAATAATTGTTCTGAGGGTTTAAAATTTGGATCATCTATTTGTTGTTTTTTGTAGTCTATTTCTACTGTTTCATACCACTTCTTGATATCTTTTTTAAATTGTTCTCTATCGGCTGGAGGATGACCTCACATCTTGGTGGCTTCCTCTACTACGTCAGTGACGATGGCATCTATCACATCGTCGGCACTCATGTCTTCTATTTTCTTTTTGATGCCTTTGATTCTATCACCAAAATCTACTATACCATCTTTACTTACTTTTCACATATGTTTAGCATATTCTTCGTACATATCTTTTAGTTTGTAGAGACTCTCTCTTGTTTCTTGTAGTTTTCTGAGTTGTTCTTTTTGTGTATTATGCTCATCTCACAGCTCATCCAATTCTTTTTCTAGATCTTCAGGACTCGGTCTTTCGCCAAAAATTATATCTATAATTCTACCGATTTTTGATTTATTCTTTTCTTTATTGACCTTATTTTGTATATCTTGAGTGGCTGCGTTTCTCAATTCTTGTTCTTGTGATTTGACATCCAACAATGCTGCTTTGACATCTAGACCAGCTGAAGTGATGGTCGCAAATTGATCTTCATATTTCTTTATTGCTTCTTTTCGTTTTTCTATTTTGCTTGTTTCTATTTTGGTATGAGATCATATATTTTTTTCCGCTACATCCAGGTGTGCCTGTGCGATGTATTTTGCTCTTGCTACTTTCAATTCTGTGAAAAATAGTTCTAAATACTTATAGATCACAAAAATTTCATACTTCTCGGTTTGAGAGATTGATTCGTCTTCCAACATTTCTTGGAGGAGTGGGATGGTATTTGCTATAAGTTCTCTATCGTTTTTTGCATTGTTGGTAGTAGAGAGTGAAGCTATGATCTCAGGTTGATTTTCTAGTGAGGAGAGTTGTGAGAGATATTCTTTTAGGACTTGAAAACGATCTGTTGTGTATGGATCAGCATACAGGAGTGTCATAGTCTCCGTAGCGATATCTAGGTCTGTGATATCAAATATGCTATCTACCTGGTCTCATAGCACCCCTATCTGTGTAGCGATGACTGGATATGGTATCTGATCTGGTAAGGTCGATGTCGTACCTTGCTCTTCTAGTCACACCCTGTTTGCGAGATCAGCAAGTCTACTATCTACATCAGATAGGTCAAATGCTTCATAATTAGTTTCTCTTGGAGAATTTAGGTTGTTCATTTATAGACAATAGATGAAAAAAATTAGGCCACAGCCTCATAGGGGCGTGCTCACGTATAAAAAACATTGCGATGTAGTGAATCAGCTCATTGAGTAATTGTTTGACCTACACCATAGCAGAGACCTCATCAGACTATATTTTTCCAGAGGTAGCTTGCTCATCATGTCAGTCCGCCTACACCTCAAATGATCGCTCTCCAGTTTTTATTGAGAGGTCATGTTGCTTTTGTGATATCACTGTATTTTAGTGCTTTTTCTGCTGCATATTCAGTAGCAGCAGTCACACCATCTACCAGTCCATGTGCTATTTCTTTAGGTATAGCGAGAAGTTGGATAGGAAGATTGATTGTACCTCATAGATTTGCTAGAGCATTTTTCCCATCTGTTAGTGCATTACCTAGATCTGTTTTTGCTGCGGTTCCATCGAGTGAGATAGCGCTGCCTCATGCAGAAAGTATATTGCATAGAGTCTTACCTGTATCAGCTACACATTTTAGTGCACCACCAGCTCATCTGAGTAGTCAGCGACCTATATCCTTATACCTTTCAGCCCTACTTGTCTCGTACCTATCAGTGATATTTTTGATTTTATCTCCAACTGCCATCTTTTATTTTTTACAAATTAAAATACAGTATAATCAAGTATAGAGAGAGAAGATGATTTTGTCAAAAAATTTGACAAATTCATTAACAGCGAATATACTTTAGATGGTATTTTAGTGTATTGGTGTGTATGAAGCTCAATAAGCTCCGTGAGATAGATGATGACAAAAATAAGGAAATCAGCAAAGATGAATTGCTTGATTCGATTTTGGATTGAAGTTTGGATGAATCTGATGAGTTGGATATGGCTATAGAAGAGTATCTCATGATTTCCAACAATCTTACAGATTCTTTTTATGATGTATTGGGTGAGTTGCAGCAAGACGTCTCGCTAGATCCTCACCAAAAAAAAATTGTAGCTGATATGCATGAATCACTCAACACCGATGAGACGCTCGAATCAATGTGATTTGATGCAGTATTGGATATCACTAAGGGGCACCATCCTGAAGTGGTGGACTCTGAGAGTGAGCGAAATACTTTTTTTGATCTGCTAAAAAATCCAACAATATATAAAAACGTGAGAGTATTGCTCAAAGAAAAGGACAATAGAGAGAGATTTTACTGATTTTTGTGATCAAAAGTGATTGGTCTAGACATGAAGCCTTCACTGAGTGAGATGATACATGGCTTATCTATGCACAACAAACATCTTTCATTGAGAGAAAAAGCCTTGCTGATGAGGGAATTATTGGATCTAAATTATCGTATGTATCAGAGCGAGAGATTGGGTTCTGGATCTCATGCGCAAATTGCGTCTTCGGATAGTCGAAAAGGCAAATCACCGTTTGTGAGATATATAAACAAGTGGACCAAAAAAACTCTACTAGAAAAGAATAAACCAAGCAAAAAAAATACAATAAAAATACAAAAGAAGGAGCAAGATATGGCTCATATACATGCTGCAATACAAGATCACACTGATCGTGTTTTCCAAAATAAGCTTAGTTTTTTGATGAAAAAAGTATGATCACTCAAAGAATCTTATATATCAAATATATCAAAAGAGAATCAATATTTGACAAATCTTCTCACGCAAAACGCACAATCTATTAGTGATTTGCTCAAAAAAACAACTGGTACCTCATTTTTGATTAGACGATCACACAATCAAGAGTGATGATTTTCACCATTGTTGCTTGGTCCGACAGGTATTTGGTTGCCTGTGGTGAGATATATTTCTGGTTTTGATGACAAGGTGGATGATTATACTCAGGAGATCAATGAAATCACAGAATGTCTCCTCTCTCATCAACAAGAGATAGAGCATACATACAAAAACTTGCAACAGCTAGAGCTCAAACATAAAGATCAGCTACGTGAAAATCTTAGCGATGTGTATAAGCTATTTATGGTCTGAAGGCAAATTGGGATAAAGAAAGAAAAAACATTTTATGTATTTGTGAGTAGTATTCTTCTTCAATCAGGTGTGTCGCAAGATAGTCTAAATGATGAATGACTCTTTCCTTGATTGAATCAATATATCGATGTGGTTGTGGATCAGGAAAAGAAAGGTAATGGTTTTTTTCAGGATCGACCATGGATAGAGACTATGCAGGCGCCGTGATCTGCCCCATCTATCTTGGAGAGGGTGGAGAATTCAAAATATCAGGCATATATAGAAGCACTGATGGTAGATAGATGATTGAAATCTCACAAGGCATTGGCTATAGAGGTCAATAGAATGGCTCAACATGCTGATATTGTAGATCAAATTGTATACCATGAGCAGATTGATTCTATGCAAGATGATGCTCAGCGTAACCTACTAATATCATCGGCTGGTGTGGATATACAATGACCTTTACCAAAATATACCACACTCAAGGAGAAGCATAATAGAGAAAAATATCAAAAAAAATATAGTAAAGGTCTAAGACAATATGAAGTGGTGTTTCCAGGATGAGCTCGTACTGTATTGCGATCTACAGATACAGTATACAAGCATATCAAATCTAAGAAGAGGTATAGCCAATGAAGAGAAAAATCTGATAATATTATATTGATGCCAAAAAAATGAGAGCTTCATATGACCGATATATATACTTTTGCAAAAGATAAAAATAATAATAGAGTTATTGTGCCGCAGAGTCACAAAGAGCAGAAAGTGATATACACATACACTCCAAATTTTATAAAGCAATCAGTCTCATTGAGAGCTTGATTGAGTCAAAAAATAAAAAATGATTGAAAATTGATGAAAATAGGTGCTGCTGCACAGCAGATATCGAGTTTGACAAATCCATTACTCAAGTTTGTTGCTTTTATCAATTGATGATGAGATTTTGATGACGATCTAATGAATCATATGTTGGAAAAATCAACTCAACTCATACAAGGTGTAGAATCTCTGAGAAATACTCATCAGTCAGAGATCTCATATGCCAAGAAAATCACCTCACAGTATGTCAATCACTGACATGCCTGATCATATCAAGAATCATCTCTAATTGCTGAGATGAAATCTCTAGACCAAGTACTAGCACATATACAACCAGGATGATCATTTGATGCATTTGCTAAAATGATATCTAGGAGGGAACATATTGATCCAGATACATTTCAAAAACGATTGGTTACTGATGGGATACAGATAGTGTGATCAGTTGCTGCAGCAGTTTGAGCTATGGCGTTTTCTACATTTACTTTTTGAGGATGATTTTTGGTGGCTGCATGAGCTGGTGCCATGTGAGGTATGATCTGATCTAGGTGGGCTCAAAAATGAGTAGATGCGCTAGTCAATTCGCTGAGTGTATCTCAAAACCAGTATCATATATTTGATAATCCTACACTAGAAGATATGTATCAAAGGTGAGAGATATCAGCACAGACATATTGGACACAGCTCTGAAAAGAATTTGGTATGTGATTTGCGACTTCTGCACTACTGATATGAACTGGACAAGCGATCAGTGGTAAGGTAGCTGCACTTGCTGCTACGTGATGACGTACAGGCGCATTTTTCAAAAAACTTACAGAAAATCAATCATGGATAAATCCATTTCGCAAACAGATAGTAGATATATCTAAAACAATGCCAAACTTGTGAACAAAGAGTATGTGACTCAAGCAGTTGATGAGTTCGCAATCATGAATGGTCATCAAGGAGCTGGGTGAAGAGTGAGCTGAGGTAATACCCGAGATCCTGATGGTGCTGGCAACTCAAGAATGAATCAGTCTAGAAGATATGCAAAACTGAAAAGTGAAGTGACCCGAAAGCGGAAAACTGTTCGCCCAGGCTATGTGATATATGATAGCATTGTATTTTTGTATCTCGCCTACTGGGACCAAACATGTGTTTGGTGATGATATCGATCTCGCAGCTAAATCTCAAAAAAAGATACAGTCACTGGGAGGCGCTCTGCAGAGTACTTTTGTGGTAGAATGATCGTATGCAAAATTTGCAAAAAAAGCAAAAGAGCTGTATACTTATGATATGTGATTTGAGATCGTGTCAGAACAAGATGGGACGATCACTTTTCAAAAATCGTTTGATAATGCGCCTGATCAAATACTAGTGTTTGAACAAAATGATGTATATAGCGAAGACAAACAAAGCGGTAAAAAGAGCTTGCGACCTTTGGATCTGGCTCGTATATCTACAGTTGATGCTGTGCAGCCACTGTGACTGGATTTGAGAGAGAGGAGAGTGGTAGATGATCGTATGACGTATTATTTTAGTTGTGATCAGATGTCCTATGAGAGTCAGGAACGAGAGGTATTTGATCTACAAGAGTATCTGATGGATGAGTGATATCTGGCTATATATCAAGAATGATATCTCGTAGCAACTAAGCCATGAGGTCCGGATATGCGATTTGCTTCACCACATACGGACACATCTGGTAAGAGCTCTATTTATAATTAGTATTTTATACATTAAACAAAAATAAAAATGAAATCACCAAAATATAGAGGCGTAGAGACATCTAAAAACACAACTCAGCAACAAAAGTTGAGTAGTTTTGAGAATGAGCTCAAAGCGCTAGATATCAAAAAAACAGCAGAAATCAATAATGCAACTCATGAATTTGCAGGTAAGCTAGCTCAGCTCAAGGCTCAACTAGAAAATGAAAGCTCCACAC
>CALHCH010000076.1 GCA_937930555.1 Candidatus Absconditabacterales bacterium
TTGATCAGATAGGTCACGGGGATAGTGAGCGTCTCACCTGTCCCGATATATCCTAGATCATAGGTAGCAGTACCAGTACCGATGGTACCATCAGGCGTCCACGCACTATCATCTAGTGTCAGGCCTGCTGGGATATAGTCAGTGATGACTACTCCAGTCGCTGCCATCTCTCATTGGTTTTGGACAGTGATATCAAAGGTCACTGGAGCGTTTGGTTTGAATGGACCAGTACTTGCACTATTCAAAGTTTTGATCAGAGCAAGATCGTGCACGAGTGCTTCTGTGTCAGCATCGTTTTCTGGGATAGTATCTTGGGCACATTCGCATTGGTTGCTGGTATTTAGTCTATGTTCTGCTTTATTACTGATATTTGCATTAGATTCATCAGTGATGATTTTGAAGGTAACGTCTATGGTATCCTCATACACATCAGCGTCTGAATCGTAATTCACCCAATTATATCAAGAAGTAGCAGGATTTTCTTCATACCATTTTATCTCTCCATTCACTGCATCTACATATGTTGGCATTATACTGCTACTCACATATTCCAGCTGACTTGAGTCAAAGTAATCATAGACCGTCAATGCTCATCAAGTATATGGATTATTAAAATTAAGTTCAAACATGACCATATCACCAGAGCTATAGTAGCCATCATTGTCTTTATCCATATGTGGTGTGGGCGCTAGTTGTTTTGGAGTTTGGGTGTCTGGCAATTCAATAGAACTAGAAGATGTCATTAGCGCATCCTCATCTCAAGCACAGTAAATTTCGCCACATAAGCTATTCGCCTGTTTTATTACATTTATTTTTAACTTTTCTGATATAGGATTGGGACCATCTGCTGTGAAATTTACAGTAATTATATCACATTTTCCTGCCGGCAAAGACACATCAGTCAAATTTACAATACTAGATTGTGAATTATCACTGTATCCATTCGGATAGCTTCAATTTACTCACAATATAACGCTATTCACACTCCAGTTTCCATAGTAGTCTAAATCTAAATTTAGTCCTGTTACTGATACTGCAGCATTATTACAAAACTCCCAAGTATAATCCACAGTTCCTCAAACTATTAAACTTGAAGTTGTAGTGTCTACTAATGCTGTCATATCACAGCTTGCTCATCACACCACCTCAACTTCCGCGTATGAATAATTATTTGATCCATCATTTCATGGGCCACTTGGACTTCAAGTCACATAATAATCTCAAACAATTGTTGATCATTCAGTCGATCATGTTCAGTTGTAATATTCAGAGTCTAATCAACTTGAGTCTCAATTAATACATCTATTTAGCACTTGAGATCAGTTGAATTGGCACATATCAATATATCATGTGTTTTTTATGATGCCTCACTCATGTTTAGGATTAACTGCCATTTTAAATGTGAAATCTACTCATGCAGTATTTGCTGGAACATACGCCATTCATGCAAAATCATTAAATCATCTTCGTAATGATCCATTATTGTATACTCAATTTGTAAATGACATTACAAATCAAGATCAAGTTTCTTTAATTCATTCTGCTCCATCTGGATGTGGTCGATCAAAAAATTGTGGTCATGCAAAGATTAATGTAGGCTCTCCATTCTCTGGATTAGTACATGTATTCATTTTTTGCAGTCTTTCAGTGCACATCTCATCAAACTGAGTTGATCAATTTTCAGTATGAGTATATCTACAATATCATGGAACAGCCCAATTTTCTTTTCTAATTGAAGTGCTATCTAAACCATATACTGTGTGTGAACAGTCTGTCGTATCATCTCATATATATTCATACAGATCCTGCTTATTCATTCATTCTATTGGATCATTTCTTGCTGTTATTCATGCTCCTAATATATTATGTTGAGCTTCTGCACCGTATCATTCTGTAATCCATGCAGTATTCTGTAAATTTCATGGGTAAGCAAGTCAATTTGATATTCCTCACAAATAACTATGCACTCAAGGATGATAAAATATATAAAAGTTTGTGTTATATTTACCATAAAATCTAGAATAGTCATATGATAAAACTCTATCTATATGTTGTCACGTTCATGCAAAATCACAATTTGGATAAGACGATCAACAAGAAATAATCTCCTCATCAAATCTATCACTCGTCCACATATCCACCAATGGACACTCATCGTAATCTTCTGTAACCATTTGTTTGAATACTTCTGCATACTCTGGACCGTTCGCTCATAATCCCAAACATGGCCTATAGTGATAATTGTAAATCTGTCACAAATCTGTACATGCTTGTGTCATTTTAGATGCTATCTCATTTGCTGCTGCTGATGCACTAGCAGGCGTATGTGCTACTGTGGCTGTTTGATCATAGAAAAATCTATCTTCATACTGTGCCTGATAACATGAAAATACTGCTGCTGAAACTACTGCTTGATTGTATCATCACGCTATTGTTCACATATTTCACTTCACATATGCATCTGCATCTAGATATGCTGCTTGTATCGCTGCTGACTCAGTATAATTTGCCAGTTTATAGTCATCATATTGACTTAAATAATGTACTACATATGCCTGCGACACTGATTGAGCATTATTAATATAGTTCTGATATCCTGCACTATTATTTGTATCATACATCATCGCACATCAAGTATTATATTGTGCTGATCATGGCGTTACATATGCCGCAATATCATACGTTTCGTTTGCCGAAAACCATTTTGTTTCTGGTAACGCATCCATTGCTACCAATCATATCTGTGCTCTCATAAATTTGTCATATGCTTCTGTATCATACCAACAAGTATATCTACTTCCTAATCACTCAGGTCACACATCTCTTACCTGTTCTATAAAAGAGAGATCACCCGTTGCATAGATATCTTCCAGTCTCACATACTTATCTACGGTACCGCTATTATATACCGTCATTGTATATTCTATTATTTCTCATGGACACACCAACTCTTTATCTGCTGTTTTTTTTATAGAAAGATCATAAGGTGCTGAATCTCAAATACATACATCATTTCATATCATATCAAGGCTAACCCCATCTGCATTATTTGATCTATCATATGCAGCATTTACACCATCAGTACTTCCAAACAAGCTTCACTCATTAGTTCAAAATACTGGTAAAAATGAAGGGGTAGATTCACTATTGTTTGTCACAGATATCCATGCATCATTTTGGATAGCATCCGTAATAACATTTCAAGAACATGTTCATACTCAAGTGTCGTTTAGTTGAATAGTAACATCGATATGACTAGATTGTCATGTTCCTAGATAAATATTTCCCCATCGTAATTTTTCAGGACAATTAAGATCTCATCAAACATCTATACATTGCGCAACCTGAATAGGGCTAACTCAAGAAAGAAATGGATCATAATAATGCCCTGCATCTCCTGGTTCAAATCCTATATTCAATCATGGTGCTGGACTATATCAAACTATCAGTCACCCCCCTGGTGCATCAAAAGCATCCATCACTGCTATATCATCTCTCGCTGGTCCATCATTAAAAATATCAAGTCTATAGGTAATCTCATCTCCCCATTCTATATCTCATGAGACTAGTGCATCTGAATCTGATACAGGCACATTGTTGATAGCTATTATATCTTTCTTGATATCCAAATCCCAAGGCAAAATCTCAACTTCTGCTTGATCCTTATTATTACTTGGGTATGTTTCATTATTAAAACTTTCTGCTAAATTTGGTCAAAAAGGAGCATTGTAAAAAAACAATTGTCCCAAATCTCAAGTATCTTCTGGAACTCAGATTGCACTATCATTCTGTAAAGAACCTGATCCTATCAAATTATCTATCACAAACTCTAAGGTAATTATTTCTTCTTGCCCTACAGACATAGGAAACCCGTCTGATAAACTCAAGTAATTGTGAGGCTCTGCAAATCCATCACCATCCTTATCGTATGCTAGATTTTCTACTACGTAAGGAGTAGATAGTCATTGACTACTATGTGTCACTCATACAAATTTTAGTCTTTTATCATACTCATCCGTAATTAGTGCATGTGCTACATCATTAGGCCCATTATTTGTGTATTTCATAGTGAAGTATACTGTCTTGTCCAATTGATATCAGGTAGGATCTGTAGCTATACATCCAGCTGGAAAACTAGCTGCCGTAGATCAACTACAGTCTCATACTATTTTTTCTATGGTCATATCATACTCTTCTGGCACGTAAGGTTCTGGCTTCGTTGTTAACGATGCTTGACTCAACACATTTACAAATTGATCACTACACTCATCATTATTACATGCACTTGCTTCTGCTTCATTTGCTATACCTCCATCAGGAGACTCTCTGGTAAACTCTACAATAACTTGCTCTGCGGTACCAGCATTCATCGTCATACCTTGTCGGATGAGCTGAGAGTTGAGCTCATCATAGATAAACTGAGTGCTTGTGTTAGAAAACATAGAACTACCACTCTGACCAGAGTACACTAGTCCAGTCCCAAAACTATCTACCACTTTTACATCAGTGACACCAGACCCGTCTACCTCTACCACATCTATCTTGTATGAGACAGAGGTAGGGGTTTCGCGATAGACTGATTTGGTGAGTGCTAGGTCGTAGTCTACGCCAGATGATTGGGCGTATACCACAGATCCGCTCGTACTGATATCAACAGCATCAGATCAGTCATAGTCATCAGATCCCAGTCATCAGACAAAACTCGACCCAAAGGCCTGGATCGTAAGTATTGTAATTGCCGCCATCCTAGCAGCAATACTCAAATAAGAAGAAGTTTTCATGTGTTTTTGTTGCAACAATTAAAAAGAAGTAATTGATGCAACTATAGAGAAGGAATAAAAAAACAGCAAATTTTTGCTGTTGTTGGAGGTGGTTGTGGTTGACAAGAGTTTGGGGTGTGTTTTGGTGGGTGCAGACCCCTCTGCCTACGGCGTCTCCCCTCACAGGGGAGAATTCTGACGTGTGGCCCCCTTGGAGGGGGTTGGGGGGGTCTTGTGAGCATGACACAAACCCTCCGACCTCTCCTCCTCCGTCGTCAAGCCCACCTCCCTTATCAGGGAGGGACGCGTTGTCCCCTGATATAAGGTGAATGATGGCGAAGGAAGAAGAGAGTATCCTCTGGAGGAAGGGGAAGGGACCCTTTAGGGTAGGGGTTTGTTGCAATCAACCGTTGCTCCCCCTTACAAAGGGGGACCGCAGGGGGATTGCGATAGCCACACAATAGATCTTGAGTCTTGAGTCTTGTTTCTTGTATCTCGTATCTCAAGTCTCGTCTCTCGTATCTCGTATCTCGTTTCTCAGATCCTACTTCTTCACCTCTTTATAACAACTCTCCCTCTCTTGTCAGTTGATATTCCACGTATGGCACTCACCATTTACTTTTCTGCTGCCTCATCACTTGACGTTGAGTGTGGTGCTATATGGGCGAGAAGACACATGCTTTACATATCATCTGTCGCTAGGGTATCATACCGTAAACACTTCTTCCGTCTCTCCAGCTCATCATTCATAGTTGAGCACGAGGATGATGGGATGATTGGCTGTATTGCGGAGACGGAGATCTAGTGAGTTGCTGTATATAGTACTATCTATACCTGGAGTACTGATCAGCTCACCATCGATAGTAGCATCGTATAGATGATGATATCGCTTGGAGTGATTGCGTAGTGCTGGTCTAGAGAGTGATTTGTTGGTCACGATACCCTGATAGATAGCCGTACTCCCACCACACAATCCTCCTCCATAGTCCTCTACTTCTTCATCTAGAAAAATTACAAATCCATCTTGGTACAATTGCTGTGCTCCAGGATCAAAATTGGAATCCTGCATAAACGAAATCTCGTCACCAGGATTCAATACTCTCACGTGTCCGATCTCATCAAACGCAGTAGCTATATTTGTTCTTCTATATGCTTCATCATTGTTGGTCCTGGTCCTATGTGAGACGAGTGTATATCATAGTGCTTCCAAGTCCTGAGTAGATTTGAACAAATGTATCTGACCTGCCCAGTCTCTATACATACTCGGGGGTAGTGCTATATCCTGTATGTCCTCCATATCACCAAAATGCTGCTGCAAATACATATCCAATGGATCAGTAGCTAGTAGCGGAGTCTGCACAAATACAGCATCCGATCCCACATCAGCCAACAACAACCCTGAGGTATCTGTCACACCATATGGCTCTTGGACAAATCAGTCAAATCATCTATCCACCAACTGCGAAAGCAACAATCTCCTCATCTGCGACATATATGCATCCTGGTCAGCAGACGCAGTCCACTGACTCTGGAGATAGTCTGCCGTGAGTGAGATCGTGTCTACCTCCTCCTCTACTTCCAACAAATATCCATAAAAAGAATTGCGAAGCAAAAGTATGAGGTATTCTCGATGTGTCCCACCATAGTAAGTTTGGTATTCGGCCAGCTGATCATCTAGATCACGCATGCGTACCAGTGCGTATGAGGCTGGTTGTGATTCTAGCCCAGAGATGAGATTGGTAGCAAACGTATTTACTTTGCGTTCTACACCAGCTCGATGCGTATAACAATCCACGCTATACTCATAATGCGAACAAAACCCATCTGCATAGTCTTGGGTAGTCTGAGCAGACACTATCGACCCAAAAAACAAACTTGCAAACAGGAGGAGATATCCAGCACGATTGGTCATAACAACGAGAGCAAATAAAATAACAGAAAGTGAGTGTGGTAATTTTTTGTAGTATGTTTTATTGTATACACATATATGATATATATGCAACTACCGAGACATACGCAAAAATAGATCACCCTGTGACCAAAAAAAGCAACACATTTCACCTCTCAAAAAACGGCTTTTATTCATCGACATGTTTTGGATTGCTGCATCTAACACTAGGTATCACCTATTAGATGGATCTACAAAATTTTCATATTTTCTCTCTTGTTTTATCAGTTTTGTTTCATAAAAACACAACATATAGTAGTCGAAAGCAAAATAAACCACAAGATATAGTAGAGGCCGGATATTGACATATTTTTCTTATTGCTAAAAAATAGCACGGAATTGCTTTAAACTTTCCACTTTAACCTTTATACTTTATTGTATGGCCCCTACTCAAGTCAAAAAAAGAAACAACATGATCGAGTCGTTTGATATCGCCAAGATACAAAACGCTATCTACAAATGAATGCAGGCAGAGTGACATGGCACACTCGCAGACGCCAAAGTAGTAGCTAGTCTAGTCAATCAAAAATTGGATCAAAAGCTCGTAAAAGATCCAGCATTTGTGCGAGATGTAGAAGAGATACAAGATGTAGTAGAAGAACAACTGATGGACGCAAAGTTTCATGATGTAGCTAAGGCATATATCCTATATAGAGCTCAGCAAGCCCAACACAGAAAAAGAGATATATTTAAAAAAAGAGTGAATCTCAAGCCACACGAATACCCAGAACTCCTCCAATACGTAGATGCCGTACGTCACTCATATCGGATACATACAGAATTCAATTTTACCAGTGATGTCCAAAACTTCAACGTAGATATCAACTCAGTAGAAAAAAGCGCCATCAAAAACACTATGCTCGCGATAGCTCAGATAGAAGTAGCGGTCAAAAGCTTTTGGTGAGATGTATACAAGAAGATGCCAAAACCAGAGATAGGATCTGTAGGAGCTACATTTTCCGAGTCAGAGGTTCGTCACCAAGACGCCTATGCGCATCTCCTAGAGATATTGGGACTAAATAAAGAATTTGAAAAGATCAAGGATGTACCAGTGATCATGGAAAGAATCAACTATCTAGAAAAATCACTAAAAAACTCCAAAAGCGAAAACAACAAAGAGTACGCACAATCACTCCTCTTGTTCTCATTGTTTATCGAGCATGTATCACTGTTTTCACAGTTTTTGATCATCATGTCGTTCAACAAGTTTAAGAACTTGTTTAGAGGGATATCCAATGTGGTAGAAGCTACCTCCAAAGAAGAACAGATACACGGATTGTTTGGGATAGATCTGATCAATATCATCAAGAGTGAGCATCCAGAACGATTTGACGAAGAATATGCAGAGGCTATCCAAGACACATGTCGCAAAGCATACGAAGCAGAAAAAAATGTGATTGCCTGGATATTCAATGAATGAGAACTGGATTTCTTACCTATACCTGTCATCGAAGAATTTATCAAAAATAGATTTAACAACTCACTAGAGAGTATCGGTATCGGCAAAATATTTGAAATCGATCAAGAACTCGTAGCTCAGACACAGTGGTTTGATGATGAGATAGTCGCTACCAAGCATGTAGACTTTTTTGACAAGAGATCTATCAATTATAGCAAAAAAACTCAAAGTATCACCAGTGATGACCTCTTCTAACATAAGACGCACATAATAACGATAACTTCTTTTTATTATTAGATCCTCTCTCCTTATGACCACCACTACCGCATCATCTACAGACAAAACCACTACCACAAAAACCGCATGATGAATCATCGACAAAACAAATAAGGTACAGTTTCAATCTACTGCTGTGTCTGCAAAAAACGAAAAATCAACTTCAGAGCCGTTTTATTGGTTGAATGAATACTCGACTTTGTTTCTCCAGAGAGGATATCTCAAGGAAGGTCAGACACCGCAAGAGAGGATCAGATATATCGCAGATACAGCTGAGAAGTATCTAGAAAAGCCAGGGTTTGCTGATAAATTTTATGACTATATGTCGAGATGATTTTATTCTCTCGCTAGTCCTATATGGTCCAATTTTGGTCTAGATAGAGGTCTGCCTATCTCATGTTTTGGATCATATATCGGAGACAATCTGGGTGATATCTTGCATACGCAGGCAGAAGTCGGGATGATGAGTAAGTTTGGTGGTGGATGTAGTGGGTACTTCGGAGCACTCCGTCATAGATGAGCAGAGATCAAAAACAATGGTCACTCATCATGAGCTGTACATTTTATGCAGTTGTTTGAGTCACTCATAGATGTCGTGAGTCAGTGATCTATGAGGAGATGACACCTCTCACCATATCTCCCACTCGAGCACCCTGACGCAGCAGAATTTTTGAAAATTGGTACAGAAGGAAATCCTATACAAAAACTGACTCACTGAGTGACAGCTGGAGATGACTGGATGCAATCTATGATAGATGGTGATAGCGAAAAAAGATGACTACGAGCTGAGGTATTGCAGAGAAGATGAGAGATCGGCTACCCATATATCATGTGGACAGACAATGCCAACAATGGTACCGTAGATGTATACAAAGACAAAGGACATACCATATATGCCAGCAATATGTGCTCAGAGATCATGCTCCCGAGCAATGATAGATGGTCATTTGTGTGTTGTCTGTCATCGATCAATCTCGCCAGATATGACGAGTGGAAAGACACTGATGCAGTAGAGACACTCACCTATTTTTTGGATGCAGTGATGAGTGAGTTTATCACCAAGCTCGAAGCACTCAGAGACCATCCATCTAGAGAAAAACAAAATCAGTTTAAGTTTATGGAAAAATCATATACCTTTGCGGTCGAAAACAGAGCTCTGGGACTCTGAGCACTCGGTCGACATAGCTACCTCCAGTCTCATATGATAGCCATAGAGAGCGATCAGGCTGCGGAGCTAAACAAAGAAATATTTGCTACTATCAAGGAGAGATCATACGCAGCATCTACTGAGATGGCTACCGTATATGGTGAGCCAGAAGTCCTCAAGGGATATGGCAGGAGAAACACAACATTGAATGCCGTAGCTCCTACCACCTCGTCCGCGTTTATCCTCGGGCAGGTATCACAGAGTATCGAGCCGTGGTTTTCCAATTATTATGTCAAAGATCTCGCCAAGACCAAAGTATCAGTAAAAAATAGAGAACTAGAAAAATTGTTGGAAACAAAAGGCGAAAATACCAAGTCTACACGAGACTCTATCAGGGACAACGATGGTTCGGTCCAGCACCTAGACTGCCTCACCGACGCAGAAAAAGCTGTGTTCAAAACCTTTGCTGAGATCAACCAATACACCATCATCGACCAAGCAGCAGATAGACAAACATACATCGACCAAGGACAATCACTCAACCTCATGGTCAATCCAAAAACTCCAGTCAAAGATATCAATGCACTATATATAGAAGCATGGAAACAAGGAATCAAAACTTTGTACTATCAGCACAGCATGAATGCTGCACAAGCATTGGGAAGAAAAATTAGTTGTGTGGGATGTGAAGGGTAAGAAAGTATTAAAAAATGAAAAAACATGATACGCCTTGAGCGTTAGTACACAATTATATATTTAGGCCGGCAATATAATTATATACTAAGAGAAGCTCAATGGCGATGAAAATCGTTAAAGCTTCTTTTTTTACTATATTAAATTCAGAACATGTTCATACATCGTCTAACTCACATACGCAATTGTGCTATATGTCTTATGCTAAATGCATAAAAAAACTCTACTAAGAGTCTTGTGAGACATATAGCAGAGTTTAAATTACTGATTAGTATTTATTTCTGTGGAAATTAATAAATATTGATTGTGTAGTGGATTGCAAGACTGTATCTAATTCGCTTAATTTATAATTTATTCTGACTAAATATGATGGACAAATACCACTTCGCCAAAAATAATAATATTTGGTGACTCAAGAAACAGTGAGGAGATAGAGCATCAATCTTATTTAATTCAAATAAGTGAGACAGTTTGCCTCAAGCTATAATCTATATGATTATACACTGAGGGTCAATGATTATCCACAAAGAGGATTGAACCTTTCAAGAAGAAAGAACATACCCGAAAAGTGATGATCCGAGAAACTCTCCAGGATAGTGAGCAGTAGAGAAATCGGCCGAAGAGTCGGCCGATTTTATTTTTTCACAAAAAACCATGCAAAACACCCTCCAATCCCTCACCACCCTCACCCAAAACTATATGTCTACATATAGATGAAATGTGAATTATGAAAAATATAGACACTTCCAGGAGTTGATGTGAGATGATATATACTTACTCTAGAATAACTTTATCTCTCCTCTCCCCATGCGCGTAGACTTCGCCACATCCTCCCTTGTCCTCAATATAGACAGCACCAAGACTGCTCTGATTTTTCATCATAAATTTGATAAGCGGATCCAGCCTGGAGGGCATGTAGACCCTGGCGAATTACCTCACGAGGCAGCAATCAGAGAAGCAAAAGAAGAACTAGGACTGGATGCTAGTTTTGATCCCGAGGCGCATACACGAGATGTAGATACCTCCACACAGTCATATATCGTACCAAATCCTATCGCCACCTACAGGTCACTGATCCCATCCTATCAGGATCAGCCCGAGCACATTCATTGTGATTTTTGGTATGTTTTGAGAGCGGATGAGACGCAGGAGTTTGGCTGAGAATTCAATCAAAGCAGACGATATACCAAGGAAGAGATACTCGCTCTACCAGATGATGAGGTACTACCGACGGTAAAGGTGATGGCTAGGAAGTGGATGGTGTAAAATTTGATTTATATAGAGCTAGTATATATACTTAAAATATTGTATTTTATTTATATAGATTTACATGTCTATCGACTGAAAAAATCCAGAGCTAAAAACTGAAATTGTACATGATCGGCCACTTGTTTGATCCGATCAAAAGACTGTAGCAGCCAAATTGGAAACACAAAAAAACCTATCAAAATATAGGTCGCTAATAATAGAACATGAAGATGATATATGAGAACATGCTATATATACTATCAACAAGCGATATATAGACAATGAGCTCAACAACAAAACAGATCAAGATTTTGAGGAAGTATTTGCACGACTAGATAGTGACTTATCTATACAAGAAATAATCTATGCCATCAAATCTAGATTGAAACAAAATGTAGAAATACTCATGATAGATAGCAAAAAAATTATGCTTAGAAATATAGTAGACAATAGAATGTGGAGTGAAAACATCAAACGAATGAAACAGGACGATATTTTGAATAAAGACAATGATCCAGCAGATGATGTAAGGTGAAGAAGGCGGTAATTTTCCCAATATCGGCTTGTCAAGCCACAACACCCAATCCTGCCTTGCACCGCAGGCCGTATTCCTTATACTATAGAAATATACAAACGTGTCTTGAGTATTTTCTTTGTCCTTTCTCCCTCTTATGCACACTCACACATTCGAAAAAATTAATTTTAGAGATAAATACGATCAGCATTATCTAGCTGAAGAATGAAAAGTGACGGAAACCACGACGCATGAATTTAATTATATGACCATATCTGGCAAAGGACATCCAGAAGACTCCAAGGACTTCAACAATGCAGTACAGCTCCTAGAATGATTATCATTTACTATGAAATTTAGACTAAAAAACGATCCACCGCAGGGGTTTTTTGACTACAATATGCCTGCTGCAGAAGTAGAGTGGAAAAACATGGACAATAAAAACAGAAACGAACGAAAACGAAAGATACATCTCCCTATACCAGGATATATAGCAGAAGACAGAGTGATCAACACTCGACGTGTCGCACAAGCTAAGACCGAAGACAAGCTCCCGCAGGTAAGGTTTTTGAAATGAAAAAAGAAACAAGTCATACAAATACTCCACATATGAGCATATGGATCAGGCAAAAAAGCTATCAACAAGCTGCACGCATATGCCAAAAAACACAATCTAGAGATCAAGTGAGAGTACCAAGAGCTCTATCTCAATGATATGAGAAGAACCAAACCAGATAATCTAGAGACCATTATTAGATTTGATATCAAAAAATGAAAAGCAAGTAAGTAGCATACTATACTACCCGATACTCATATCGGGTTTTCTTTTACCTTGTCTAACATTTACCTAATCTATATTAGACTAGTAGCAGTATAGTAAAGATACAAAAATTACTACTTTCGACTTTTTACCTTATACTCACATACCATGGATTTAGAAGTTATCCTCCAAGCTTGAGAAAAACATTTTTTTGCAAAACAGTATAGTGATGTAAAACTTGATAATATCGCCAATGATCTAGGTATCAAGAAACCATCCTTGTATTACTATTTTACCAACAAGAGAGATTATTATATCAAGACATTGAAGTACTCGATGAAAAAATATATTGTGGCTCTGAGAGAAATCATCGAGGAAGACAATCTGGAGTCTTTTATCTGATGGTATCTAGACTACCCGAGCAAACATCAAAATCTATTTGCTATCGCAGCACAAAAATGATATGGTGATGATAGAGAAATCAACGGCACTATAGAAGTAGGTAAGCAGGTCATAGATACTGAAGTGTCAGCATTTTTGAAAAAGTTTGGTATGGAACCGATCACGATGTATCTCGTATGTCAGCTCCTAGACAAGCTCGCACTAGAAAACTGTATCGACGGCTACTGTCTAGAATATAATATCCATGATCTCACCACCGAACTCACCAAACTCGTGAGAAAAAAATAATAGCTCAATACTTCACATCTTAGATCTTCATCTTTAGACTTTATACTCATACAATGCAAAAAACATCTGACCTATTTGTACGCTGCCTCGAAGCACATGGAGTAGAATATGTGTTTGGTGTGCCGGGCGAAGAAAATCTCGACCTCGTGGAGTCACTCAGGACCTCCTCGATCCAGCTCATCGTCACCAGAAACGAGCAGACAGCAGTGTTTATGGCTGCTACCTATGGGAGACTCACTGGGATCACTGGTGTGGCTCTGGCTACTCTAGGACCAGGTGCTACCAATATGATGACTGGTGTCGCATATGCTCAGCTATGAGGTATGCCAGTCCTAGTCATCACAGGCCAAAAACCTATCAAACAATCCAAGCAAGGAAAGTTTCAGGTGATAGACGTGGTAGGTATGATGAAACCCGTGACCAAATATGCTAGCGTGATAGTGGATGGCGCGAGAGTTCCATCACTTTTGTCTCATGCTTTTGTGACTGCAGAGTCAGAAAAACCAGGCGCGGTCCACCTCGAGCTACCAGAAGACATCGCAGGAGAGATGGTGGATGATCATTTTGCACCGATTGAGTTTGAAAAAATCAGGAGACCAGTACCAGGACACAAAGCAATCGCATCCATCATAAGCAAACTAGAATCAGCAAAACATCCTATGATACTAGTATGAGCAGGAGCAAACAGAAAAAGAATTACCAACTATCTCACGAAGTTTATCGAAAAACACAATATACCGTTTTTTACGTCGCAGATGGGTAAGGGCGTGATAGACGAACGTCTCACGCAGTATATCGGTACTGCTGCTCTCACTAGTGGTGATCATCTCCACGAGGCGATCCAGCAAGCTGATCTCATCCTCGCCATAGGTCACGATACTATAGAAAAACCAACCAACATCATCGAGGCGGGCAAAACTGAAATTGTTCATATCTCTTTTGTGGAAGCTGAGTTTGATGAGCTATACAAGCCGATTCTCCAGGTCATATGAGATATCGGCAACACGCTCCGACAGCTATATGAGTCAGATATAGACTGATCCAGTTGGCAGTTTGATACCATATATCTCTCAGCAAAAAAAGCGAAGGAAACACTCCATCGTCATGCAAAATCTCACTACGATCACGAAGTGATGATGCCTGGGAGATTGATATATGAAGTACGTGAGGTACTGGATGACCAAGATATCGTGGCACTAGACAATGGACTATACAAGGTATGGTTTGCACGTAATTATCCCTGCTACAAGCCCAACACCCTCCTGCTGGACAATGCACTCGCTACTATGGGTGCCGGATACAGCTCTGCTATGATGGCCAAGATCCTCCACCCTGATCAACACGTGGTAGCCGTAGTATGAGATGGATGACTTGTGATGAATCTCTGAGATATCCAGACAGCGGTCTCACTCGGTCATGATCTCACTATCATCGTGCTCAACGACAGCGCCTACGGTATGATCAAACGGAAGCAGATCAATCACGACTACACTGATTTTGGTCTAGATCTAGACAATCCTGACTTCGTCGCTCTAGCCAACTCATTTGGAGCCAAAGGATACCGCATCTCAGACCCCAACGATTTCAAATCAGAATTTGCAAAAATAATCAACGAATCGTGAGTCAAGATTGTGGAAGTACCATTTGCCTATCCCACGAAAATTGAGTAGATCGAGTAACAGTAATCCAGTACATGAGTCTGTCATCCTGAGCCGAACGCAGTGAGAGTCGAAGGATGCGAGCAATCTTGATACATATCACCATACCTGTAGGGACGTCGGCTTGCCGCGTCCTTTTTTTTTGGTAGACAACACATATATCAAAAACAAATCGCAACAGCAATACATCATCCTGAACGAAGTATGCTCGCTTGCGAGATGCGTAGTTGAAGGATCTCGTGAAGCTGTAGATAATACCACAACCCATAGCTCTAGCTGTGAGTTTTGTTGTACAAAAAAAGTCTCGCAGAGTAAAGTCATACGAGACCGCTTTCTTGGGATGAGACCTTTAAATCTCAGAAAGCTAGGGTGTTAGGATATTTTTCTCTTCATCGGTTTCCGACAAAGACGGGTAAGATACGATATATCATTATATCAAGATCTCACCCATAGTGGGGGAGATGGGATTCGAACCTACGGCGCTTTCGCGACAGATTTGAAGTCTGATCCAACTCTCCAACTTCGGCGCTCTTCCAATTAATCTTTTTATTTTTTATTTATCATCTCTCGATGATATAAGGCAGTACCTATCTCACTCCGAGATCGATAGATACTTGCCTTAGAGCCGATGAAAAGATTCGAACCCCCGACCTACATCGCAATGATGTTGCTCTGTCCAGCTGAGCTACATCGGCTTTTTGTGAGACCACCCAGACTCGAACCGGGGACCCGCAGACTTTCAATCTGCTGCTCTACCAACTGAGCTATGATCTCAATTTTATTTTTGTTATAAAGATAGCATCTACATTACTCTTTCGAGATCAGTAGATGCTACATATACTCACTCTCGCTATTTTTCAACAGTGATTTACGTGAATACACAGCCATGTAAAGTTAAAATTAATCCTTAGATATCATTCAACTCAGTGGAGAATATATACCAATCTCATATACTATGTCAAGCGTAAAATATCTCTTTATTTATATATGGTTATTGCTATATATGGCATATGGAAAAGCAAAATCGATTAACATCTAGTGGGAAAATAACAACTGCTGTATGAGCAGGTATGTGATTATTTTGAGCATTTGCTGAATCTGCTCTTGTTACAAATTTTGGTATAAATACTGGAATACTATGATTGGGTATGATGTGAGTCGGGATACTCTGACCCAAAGCTCGAAAAAAGACAAAAGAAACAACAAGTAGCCTCTTTGGAGCCCTCAAAGCAACGTAAACTAGTATACAATCTACACTCACCTAAACACTCTCTCGCGAGGGTGTTTTATTTTTGTCTTTTTTCTCTTCTCCCTATTTTCTTTTTACTATTCAATGTCATGGTAGGCGATGCTTTGCAAGTATGATCAACTTCACTACACCGGAGACAAGAAGCATTGTGTTCTTTATATCTCTCACCTCTGGCCATATGCAACAAGTGGATCACATTTTTCATCTGATCGAACAAAAGTACAGTTACTCTCTCCAGAGGGATCCGACACGAGCTACCCATGTACCATACATGACAGGTATGCAGCACGCCATCAAGCACATAGAACAAAAAATATCCGCAAATCGTACCGCCTATCTGGAGGACGAGCTGGGCGATATATTATGGGATTTTTGCAATATGATATTTACCTTGCAGAAGGAAGGGTATATCGACTCGTATCACAATGTGCGAAACAGAGCGCTAGACAAGTACGAGGAGAGAGTATGAGACATACAAAACTGAGTATCCCCAGAACACACCCAATGACTCCAAAAACAAAGATTGTTTCAAGAACAAGTACTCAAAAATACGTAATTTTAGATCACATCTAGCTATGTACAAACAGCTATTCTCCACACTCCTCCTGTTTTTGGTATATGTATTCAATTATCTGGGAGTCAATTGATATCTAGGTACGAGTCAGATGCAGCTGGCTGAGATCTTTCCGTTTCCATATATGCCACCAGGGGTGATTTTTATGGTGGCTTGGACGACGATCTATATCCTGCTACTGGTATATATCATCTACGGATGGACAGACAAGGGTAGATCATCTAGCACCTACTCTGCGATACAGCCACGGTTTCAGATCTCTTGCTTACTCAATATTTTTTGGATGATAGCTACAGGTCGAGAGCGATATATCGTGTCTGTAGCACTGATCTGGTGATTGCGAGCTACGCTAGGGAGGATACTACATATACTGCATACCACGCCAGAGATCGATACACAAGACCAGCAAGACCACTCAGTGCTTGTATCGCACAGGTCAGCATATTTTCGACCACTGGTACTGCCGTTTGGGATATATTATGGTCGAGTATCGCTAGCTAGCTCAGTCGTAGGTATCTCACAGCTAGTATACCAACGAAACGAATCGCTCACACTAGGACGGACTCGATCACTCATCGTGCTAGGTGCATGACTCGCTATATCCATCATCTCACGACGCAAACGACGCAACCTCTGACAGCTCATCATCTCACTACGAGCTATCGGTGGCATCCTCTACGCACTGTTTCTCTAGTTGTCTAGTCTTGTCATCCCAAGACAAGGCACCATCATAATACAACAAAAAAATCGCATCATCTCGATGCGATTTTTTGATATGACTGATAGTCACGGAACTATAGACCTATATCTGCTCCAGTATCTGGTAATGATGCGGATCAGTGCTCTACTAGAGCATCTATATCTAGTCTGTCCTGTAGCATACCAGGAGCCAATGACTGCACTGTATAGTCTACTGGTGTAGATGACGCCACCTGTCACTGCTGATATCCACGAAACAATCATCCAAACAACCCTCACAATGCCAATAATCACAACAAGAAGTAAGCAATCCTAGGTGACCCAAAACTCTCCAAAAATCACATTTTGCTAAATCAATGTTTGGTGATACCTTGCATCTCACGGATGAGATGTTTAGCTTTTTTCTTTTCTACCTTTTTGCTTTTTGGTGACGAGATGAGTCATTTTTGGACAAACAAATTGGTCAGATAGTCTGTCTCTAGACCAGATTTTTTTGCTATATGCTTGATAGATACTTTTTTCATTTTTGTTTTTTTGATAAAAATAAAGATCTGTATGTGGTATGTATAGATGTATTATTGTGCAACACCTGTAGCTGGGAGTCTAGTAGGTGCTGTAGCCGCATTGTGTTCTAGGGCTTTTTGTTGGACTGCTGGCTGACTAGTAGGAGCAGCTCCAAATTCAGCATTGTTGACACTATCCACTAGGTTTTCTACAAATTTTTTGGTTTTTTGAGTGATTTGTTCTGGTTGTGTAGGCATCGTTCTAACTGGTACAACAGCTACAGGCTGATCTACTGGAGCTGGTGCAGCTACAGATGGTACAGGAGATGCAGATTTGATCTGGAGATGTGACAATGATCTATCTACTGCTGGCGCCATCTCTGGCACTGTAGCTATCGCTGGATCTGCAGCAGCATGTATCTCAGCAGATGGTGTGGTAGTATCTACTACTTCAGCTGAGGATCCATACTCGCCTTTTTCGCCAAACAATCCAAACAAGAGTGGTACTGCCAAAAATCATAGAAGTCCCAGTGCGATCGCAGAGCGGAGATCCTTGAATCCTGACGCTGCCGCCACTGCTCCTACCTCGTCGTCTGAGCTAGCTACCACTCTAGATGTCATCGGTGTATGTGTCCTGACTACCTGATGTGTGCTAGTGCTAGTATCTGCAGATGCATATCGAGCGTGTGATGGACAGGTCTCACCCTCAGCACATCCTGACATCTCTGATAGTGTATATTGTCCCCAGTCGATATTGCCTGCAGATGTAGTATCTGTGATAGTCTGCACCTGAGCAGCATCCAACTCAGTATCTTGTATACCCTGACTATGGAGTCGCGCCACAAACGCAGTCGCTGGCACACCAAGCTGTATCGCGAGGTCAGCTATTTTTGTAGTGTTTGGACTAGAGGTGTGTTGCTGTGTGGTATATGTGTCTACCGTAGTAGAACCAGTGTCAGTAGTAGCAGTAAAAGCAGTAGTGGCACAAGCATCAGTACCGCAAGTGTCTGACTGGCTCACTACCTCACAGCTGCTCGTATCGCAAGTCGTATGTGATATGTCTGCGCTGGTATCGCACACTGTATCACAGCTAGTGACATCAGATGCACCATCGTGAAGACAATGTGCATGATCACTCGTGTCACAAGACCCTGCTAGCTGATCTCGACTTGTATGTACTTCTAGATCATCCATGATAGATTTGACCTCACCCAATGAAACAAGATCGTTTTTGGTATAGGTATATCAGTGTACTTTGAGCTCATTGAGCAATATACCTAGCGGTATACCTAGCTTGGTAGCCAGAGCTGATGCTTTCATCTCTCCTGATACTGTGTACTCGCTTTTATCTTTGGCTCTCATATGAGATCGATTGATATGTGAGGCTACTTCACCGTTTTCTAGATGGAGATGTTCTCCCCATTCGTACTCACCAGCATACATACCAGATAACACATACTTGTAGGTGTCTAGATCTAGCGTGTCAGTCGACGTGACGATGATATCACACTCAGCACACTCTCTGATGAGATCTTGCGTCTGGATACCGAGTTTTTTGGCTACGTCACACACTCTAGCATTCATTTTACCATGATTTTTCATTTTGTTTTTGTATAAATAATAAAAGCACTATAAAACAATTATATATAATAATATATATTTGTCAAGTATTTAGTTCCTTTGTACATATCTATGGACTATCACAAACTCCTCAAACAGCTAGTACAAGACAACTACCACAAAAATGAATGGATAAAATCGCAAGATCCAGACTTTTATTTTCAATGACTCAAGGACGAGATAGATGAAGTCGCGGTAGAATTGGCTAGCAAAAATCAGGAGTTGATAGAGTTTGAGCTTGTAGATGTCCTGTGGACGTTGCAAAATCTCATAGAAAGACTACACCAAGACGGCAAGATAGACAAAACCACTCTCTACCAAAAAGCGTATACAAAATATGCTCAGAGACTACCAAACATAGCCAGCTGATGAGATCCAATCTCAAAAGAAGAACAAGACAGGCTATGGAATAAGGCAAAGAAGAAGCAGAAAGAGATGTTGGGGATATAGATTATATTTTATTTATCACTTATCTATGGCAACAATCAGTCACACGTTCGGCACATTTACTCTTATCAGACTATCAGGCACACAGAAGTTCTTATTTCTCCTCAGATCTGACTACAAAGATCGAAATCCTCTCCATCGAGATATCGTATGATGAGGACTAGATATATGAGAGCAGATCGAGGCATCGGTCCTGAGAGAGATGTCAGAAGAGATCGGCATCACTACTACCTCAGACCAATGCAATCTAACTCCTCTAGGCACACGATCCAGACGGACCAAAGCAGATCATACCAGACGATCTACAGTATTGTTTTATACCGCAGAGATAGAGACCGAGCATATCATTCTCTCAGATGAGCATACAGACTATAGACGACTAACATTGGATGAAGCGATGGAGCTGGAGCTAAGACAGGATGTGGTAGATGAGGCGATAAGACTTTTTAGAAAATAATTATTTTTTAAAGTATTTTATAAACCTTTAATTCAAATGCCTATTAACATAAAATTCAAAAACATCGATAATCCAGATGAAATTAAAAAAATTAAGCACTATCTTGAAAACGACAGAACCTTTAAAAGACTTTCATGATACATTAGACCTCTTAAAAAAAAGATGATTAATTGCAGTAGTTTTCAGGAATTTGAAAAAATCTGCAATGATTATGAAAAAGATTTATATCCGATTCATACACTAAATGACAAGGAGCTTGAGATAGAAGCAAGTAAGCGAATTACATACTCTGCGTATGTTCAGAAAAAAAGCGAGATTTGTCTAGAGTATGCAAAGATAAACACTTACGAGCTACAAAGAAGGCAAATGATAAAGCAGAATCAAAAGATTGATCAATTAATAGAAACAAATAAAGATATATCAAAATCATCAAAAAAAGTTGCTTTTGCTGCAATAGCCATCTCCCTATTTACACTAGCGCACTCATTATTTAGCCAATATTGAAACAAAAATACGATAAATAGTGAGCTAGAAGACATCAAACAACTCATTAGCGAATCTCTAACCTCTCCTCTCCCAAAATAGCCCAAAAAACGATAGTATTACAATATCACGGAATTGCTTATTGCTTTTATCTTATAGCTTACAATATATCATGTCCACATTCGACTCCAACAATCCTTACACACTAGAAAAAAACTGAACCTTTACCAGACACACCAATGAAGAACTAGATGCAATCATACAGACCGCTCACTCGGCTTATCTGGACTGGAAGGAGACCTCGTTCGCCCATAGACAGCAACTTTTTTTGAAACTTGCTGATCTGATAGATAGCAAAAATAGTGAGCTAGCAAAGCTAGAGACTATTGAGATGTGATCTTTACGACACTTTTCCAAAAATGTAATAAAGTGAACAGCTAATCTCATCAGACGATATGCAAATAATGCGGAAAGGATATTGGGAGATGAAGATTTTGCTCACGATGGTATGGTCGGCAAATATCGCTATGACTCACTGGGTGTCATCTATGGTATCGCTCCGTGGAATTTTCCATTCAATCAAGTCCTGAGAGCTGCAGTGGCAAATATCGTGGCTGGTAATACTACTGTGTACAAACATGCATCCAATGTCCCACTATGTGGACAGGCGATAGAAGACTTGTTTGTGGAAGCGGGATTTGCCAAGGGTATATATACCAATCTATATAGTTCAGGCTCACAATCGGAGCATATCATAGCACACCCACATATAGTATGAGTCAATCTCACGGGCTGAGAAAGAGCTGGATCTGCTGTGTGATCGCTTGCTGGCAAGTATCTCAAACCATCAGTATTGGAGCTATGAGGCAACGATGCTTTTGTGGTATTGGATCATAGTGATACGCCAGCACTGGTAGCAGATGCAGTAGCATGTCGTATCAACAATGGTGGTCAAAGATGTAATGGCTCCAAAAGATTTATCGTACTAGAACAATACTACGATGAGTTTGTAGAACAAATGTGACAATATATGTCTACTCAGGTCAAGCGATGAGATCCTATGGATGCTGAGACACAGCTACCACCACTCTCTAATGCTGACCAGGTAGCTGAGGTGCATGATCAGGTGACACGTTCTCTCGCTGATGGCGCTAGACTTGTGACAGGTGGTGAGATATTGTGAGATCACTGACAGTTTTATGCGCCGACACTACTCGCTGACGTCACTCCCGAGATGACGAGTTTTCGCGAAGAAGTGTTTGGTCCAGTAGCTAGTATCACCAAAGCAAAAAACACCGAAGAAGCGATCGCACTTGCTAACAATTCTGAATTTGGACTCTCGGCAACTGTCCGATGAGACGATATGCAACAACTCAAGGAGGTTGCAGATCAGCTCGTATGAGGGATGATATTTATCAACAATCCAGCAGGATCCAAAGCATCACTCCCATTTGGAGGTGTCAAAAAATCTGGCTATGGCAAAGAAAATGGCCCAGAATGACTTAGAGCATTTACCAACAAAAAAGCAATTGTGTATAGTATAGAGTAGTTTTTTTATGTGTAGAGCGTACTTATGCAAGTCAAAGCAAGATGAGTCATTGTAAATCCACTTGGGCAAATATTTTTATGTAAACTCAAAAAGTGAGATTTCTTTTGTTTGCCTGGAGGCACAATGGAAGAGTGAGGGCTCCTAGACGAGTGTCTAAAAAGAGAGATACATGAAGAGCTGTGAGTGGACACGCAGATATGAGATGTTTTGTATATCAATAATTTTTTGAGAAAATCTAATGGAGAGTCAGTAGTGGATATACGATACAGTATACCATATAGTGAAGTGTTTGATACTATAGATTTAGATGTAGCGAGTCATTGATTTGAAAATTCTGAAGTAGGTTTTTATGATATAGATAGTGTGCAGTGAAATGTACAGCCTGAAAATTTGAAGGAAATTATTTTTTGATAATACGTCCCGAACGTGAAAATCAAATCTGAACGAAAAAATTGATCAAAACGGGGGATGGTTTTTTGAACCATCCCTACGACGGACCCACGTTGTGAAATATCGTTAAATTATTTAAATGAAATGTCACCAAATACGCTTACCAACAAGACATAGCATTTGCACGACAATCACGCTATCATGATCGCATCATACATGATCAGGATGCATACAATCGCATCAAATACTATATACAAACAAATCCACAACATCGAAATAAAGATAGTCTTTGTCAATAATATACTTCAATGTCAAAAAACATCAGCACAAAAGAAAGTGAGGTAGGTATATTGCATGATATATCACTACCTACTCATAAAGTATATACTATATTTACCCTCGCTGGACACTATAGATGAGGCAAAAGCTATAGTACCGATAAAGAGTTTTTGTTGCTCAGCGGAAGATGTGAGCTGACTACAGAATCCGAATGAGAAGATATCACAATTGCTGTATATCCTGGTGAAAAAATAATCATACCTGCACATACTCCCAATCTTTTTTATTTTCCAGTAGATACAGAGATGCTTGAGTGGTTTCCAATGGATGCAACAAGTAAGAAGATTGAAAAATACTACAATATCAAAAATTCTAATTCTATATAAGACATGCCCTACTTCACTCCCTCCACTATCTCATTCTTTACACAACTCGCTAAAAATAATTATAGGGAGTGGTTTCACGCGCATAGAGATTGGTACGAAGAATCAGTAAAAAATCCGTTTGATAGATATCTCACAGACTTGATAGCGGAAGCACGCAAGTATGACAAAAAAATAACCATAGAACCCAAGCACGCAAAGTTTCGTATCAATCGTGATATCAGATATACCAAAAACAAAGAACCATACAAACTCCATGTGTCAGGAGTCATCTCCCCTGACGGTCGCAAGGATAGGATATATCCTGGATTATATATGCAGATCGGTCTAGCGGGAGTGAGTTTTGGGTCTGGACGCTATTCATTAGAAAAAGAAGAGCTCTATGCCCTCAGAGCATATATCATCAAACATCCCAGAAAATTTAAGAGTATTATCACTGATCCTGAGTTGGTAGATCTATTTGGGGATCTACAATGAGAAAAAAACAAGAGAATACCCAAAGAGTTTCAAGCAAAAGCAGAAAAAATACCACTGATATACAACAAGCAATTTTATTTTTATACCACATATCCAGCAAAAATGATGCTCCGTGACGATCTACTCGAGTGGTCGATGCAGCACCGACATATCACGAGAGCCCGAGATACCTATGTGAGCAACGCTATCAAAAAACGAGCCCATCAACCCACATAAACCCACAAAAAAACAGACTCCTCGAGAGGGTCTGTTTTTTTGTTTTCAGTATGATATATCATTACATCATATATAGTATATCGATTATAAAATTGAACTATATATTGTACCTCACGAGACTGTGAAACAGTAGTTCATATGATATAATTACGTCGATATACTACGTAGTAAATATATCTACATTTAAAGTCTATTTACTATAATATCCATCATCATATCAGTATCTCAGCGTCTCACCAGTATCTAGCATCACTACATACGTATTGAGATCTATGTATGCTTGGGTAACGATCCTCCCCATACGAGTAGCGATATCAGTAGAGATATCAGACGGGAGCTTGTCCAGTGAGATGGCTATACCCATATCTTGCTGCGCAGTAGATGTATCGATATCTGTAGTATCTGCTTGCATATCTTGAGGCAACACAAACTCTACACCATATGCATACTTACGATACGTAAAAAAGTTTCACTGGAGACTATAGGTCAATACCGCTCCATTGCCAGTGAGTATCACATACTCTCACTCGCCCATATATACAGCATCTACACCCCCACCAAATCTATAATCAATATCATATCTTATCACAGGCAGGAGATCAGCTACTGCTAGTTGAGATTGGACATGGATGCGTTCTTTATTTTCTGTAGACATGTCCTCCAATTCGCTACCTGTATCCAAGAGAGCGACAAAATTTGGGAAAAGAAACACCTCCTCTTCGACAGTATTTTTGCAATACTGTGCTGATCTAAAAGTATTGCACAGCAATCTCATCTCATCAGCGTGGGTGTGACTAAAATCTTGAGTCGCAGCACTCTGCTGATACGTAGCACTGAGGTGGTATGGAAGATATGCGCTCACCTGCGAGATAGTCAATAGTCATATTGCAAGCAGAGAAAGAGTTTTGGAAGTAGTCATAACAAAAGAATAAGTAAATAAATGTAACTCACATACTATAATCACAAGCCAGTAGATATGCAAAATACGTCACCAACTTAAGACTAAAAACATCCATTATTTTTTTTATGTAACAATACATATAGACAAAAATAAGAAAAAATCGATAATCTCTAATTATCGAGCGTTGTAAATTAAAACATAGGGAGTATAGTAAGATTACTTTTATCACATTATATATATTTATTATGTCATTGTTTAGCTGAGTACAAGATCAAATCAAACAAGCATATGCAGCGCTTGCGGATACATATGACAAACATCTCATGGAGCATCTCCTAGAACCAGAAAACATTGTAGCAGCAGAACTATCTATCGAGATGGATGATGGCAGCACCAATACCTACCAAGCTCGAAGATCACAGCACTGCAATGTCAGATGACCATACAAGGGTGGGATTAGATTTCACCAAGACGTCTCATTGGATGAAGTGAAGTCATTGTCTGCGTGGATGAGCTTCAAATGTGCTGCGGTAGATATACCGCTATGATGAGGCAAAGGAGGTATCATCGTAGACCCAAAACAGCTCTCACAAGCAGAGCTAGAAAAGCTCTCTAGAGCATATATAGATGCTATATGGGAGGCTATCTGACCCACCAAGGATATCCCTGCTCCAGACGTAAATACCAACAGCACCATCATGTGATGGATGGCTGACCAATACGCAAAAAACATAGGAGAACGACAGCCTGGTGTCATCACTGGCAAGCCACTTACTATCTGAGGGTCAGCTGGGAGAGGTATCGCTACTGCTCTGGGAGGACTCTACGTCCTGATGAGATATCTAGAACAACATAATGATAGCCTAAAAGGCAAAAAAATCGTCATACAATGAGCTGGTAATGCGTGACTTACTTTTGCTCAGCTGGCAAGTGATGAGTGAGCACTCATCATAGGTATCTCTGACTCCAAGGGCGGTATCTACAATCCTGATGGTCTAGATATATCTACACTCAAAGAGCTCAAAAATAATAAAAAAAGCGTAATAGAGTACCCAGCTGCTACAGCTCTCCCAAACCAAGACGTACTAGACAATGACTGTGATATACTTGTCCCTGCTGCTCTAGAAAATCAGATCACTGCAGACAATGCGGATGATATACAAGCAAACATCATCTTGGAACTCGCCAACGGTCCTACTACCGCTGAAGCTGATAAAATACTAGACAACAAAAAAATCACTGTCATCCCAGATATCCTCGCCAATGCCGGATGAGTGACGGTAAGCTATTTTGAACAAGTACAAAACAATACCAATTATTATTGGTCAGAAGAAGAAGTATTTGAAAAGCTCAATAAAATTATGGTAGATGCAACTGATGCAATACTACATACAGCGTCTATACATACTACATCTCTGAGAGATGCGGCATACATTGTAGCTCTAGACAGGATACTCGCTGCTATGCAAGCGAGAGGCTGGTAAGAAAAGAATATGGAGTAGAGAATTTAGAGTAGAGAAAAACATTCTCAAGTATGAAAGTACTCGTCATTCAGTGATACCTTTAGACAATATTCTTGCGTCATCCAGAGGGAGGAACGACCGAAGGATCCAGTCAGGTTATATCTTCACGTCAATATTGATTGCACCTGGATTCTTCACTGCAATCGTCCATCACTCATTCTTCGTGAGGACTCATCCAGTTCTGAATGACGATTGAGTCCATACCTTACAGATTGATACTGACCGCCATATCAGTATCTTTTTTTTTATACTTATAATTCACTTTAGACTTTTTACTTTCAACTTCTAACTTCAAAAAAAATGTTCTTCCCTATCTGAGACGATCAAGTACACAATGGACACAAACCAATCTTTTCACGACTGTTCTTGATTATCAATATACTGGTATTTTTGTATCAAGCGATGCTCAGCCCTGAGAGTTTCAATATATTTATAAACACCTTCTGATCTATCCCAGCAGAGATCACAAGTGGTCAAGACCGATATACACTCCTCACCAATATGTTTTTGCACGGAGGGTGGATGCACCTCATAGGCAATATGGCCTACTTGTATGTATTTGGAGACAATATCGAAGCATCGATCGGGAATATGAGATTTTTGATTTTTTATCTGCTATGAGGGATAGCTGCGAGCGCGGCACATATAGTGTTCAATATCGGGAGTAGTATCCCAGCGGTAGGTGCATCTGGAGCAATCGCAGCGGTGCTGGGTGCATATCTCACGATGTTTCCTGGCTCCAATGTAAAAATGCTGTACCTCGCAGGCATGAGGACGATGCTGGTCCCAGCAAGTTATTTTTTGGTGATATGGATAGGTATGCAAGTATTTAGTGGCGTAGGGAGCGAAATATCTAGTGGTGGCAACTGAGGCGGTACAGCTCGATGGGCACATATCGGAGGATTTGTATTTGGGCGAGTCGCAGGCAAACGATTTAAAACCCATGACGGGACGAATCTCACACTCAATGGAAAATACAAAGATGCCAAAAAAACCTCAATCGCGGATTTGATTGGCTGAGGGAGGAGGAGAGGTCCTTTTGGGTAGGAATCGCAATTCACTTGATTTATTTTATATTGCAAGTATAGTATATCGCACCTAAATTAAACTTCTTAAGTAATGCCTACATTTCAATGAAACAGTAGTTCTGTATTGATATTTACGGCGATATACTACGTAGTAAATCCAATCTTACTTTAAATTTTATTTACTATATATACTCAGTATGACTACTACAGCACTCAAAACATATATCAATCCTAGCCTACTGGATACTAAGCTAGGAGACATAATCGGAAATCACCAGTATGGTGAATTAATTTTTATATCTGAGGATGCGCCATCTCTGACTCCAGAACAAATGAAGCATCGTGAAAATGCAATGCAAGACTATAAGAATTGAAAAAACATCGATGATTTTGATGACATAAAAAACGAACTATAACATGAAGAACTACTCTATCAAGCTACATAAAAGAGTATCAAAATTTCTCAAAAAATGTCCACAACATATCAAAATAAGATTTGTGGAAAAAATTGAACTTATGAAAAAAAATCCTTTTGATAGCAGGTGCGATATAGTCAAACTAGAAAATACTGATACTGATTTTAGACTCAGAATCGGTGACTATAGATTTTTCTTTACTATTATAAACCAAGACATCACCATATACTTTTTTGATGCCTGAGCTAGAGGTGATGTATACAAGTAAAACCTCCATCGCGGATTTGATTGGCTGAGGGACGAAAAGAAGCCTTTTTGGATAGATTAGAATAGATGTTAGAAAACCATCCACACATATTATGTGTAGATGGTTTCTTTTTTGTACAATATATGTCCACTCTATATCTTCTTTCTAAACATCACCGCCTTAAACAACTCTATCGCGATAAGCATAGCAAACGAGATCGCAATACCTCGCATCCATCGATGTCACATCTCGCTAAACTGCACTACTCACAAGAAGTCTCCCAATCCAGGGAGCATAAATGGTATCGTGATGAGTATGGTTCATCATAGCACTCATAGGAGGAGTCGTGGATTGTTGAATGGATTGGATCTCCAGACTGGCTCGGTGAGCATCCTGATAGCAAATACATAAATCAACGACTTGACCCCAAAGGTGAAGAACGTCACACTACGTGCGATTTTTTCGTCTCATGTCTCACGTAGTATATACAAAAACAATAAGAATCCTCATGTCGCTCCTACCAGAGACACAATCAGGATGAGTTTTTTCATCCACGATGATATCAGCACTTCTTGTGGGTCTCTCGGACCGCGTTGCATGATACTCTGTCTCACTGGATCTACCGTGAGTGCCAGACTAGGAAATCCGTCTGATACGAGATTGATCCAAAGGATCTGGCTAGCAGCGATCGGGAGCGGGTTGCCCGTCATCATCGCCATCAGTATAGCAAATATCTCCACAAACGCATCTGACATCAGATACAAAATCACCTTCCTGATGTTGTCAAACATACCGCGTCACTCCTGTATAGCAGCCACTATGGTACTAAAAGAACTATCCATCAAGATCAAATCTGCAGACTCTTTGGCGACATCTGTCGCGTCTCATACTACTACTCATATATCAGATTTTTTTAGTGCTGGAGCATCATTGACCCCATCACCCATCATAGCCACTACCTCATTATTTGCCTTGAGTGAGTTGACTATACGCATCTTCTGTTCGGGTTTGGTGCGAGCAAATAGCTTGACCTCATCATCTCATCCCAGATATGCAGTGAGCTGATCGTCATCCATCTCAGCGAGCTCTGATCATAGCTTGATATGATCCAATGCTACATCTACATCCAGCTGCTCCAATACGTGTTTGGCGGTATTGGGAAAATCTCCTGTGATCACGATCAGCTTGATACCTGCCTGCGCTGTCTGACGCAACGACTCAGCCACATCAGCTCTCACCGGATCCGTCATACACAAAAATCATGCTCGAGTCAGTCCACTATGTGCTTCCTCCAGAGTTGCTTCTATGGTATCTGCAGGCATTTCTTTGTAACCATATCATACGAGCCTGTATCATTTTTTGGTATAGTTAACGATCTTGTCTAGTATATTTTTTTGCTCCGCCTCGTTCAATGTTGATCGTTCCAACAAAAAGTCTGGAGCTCCATTTACTAGCAATATTTTTTTATTGCTTTCGGTATCAGTATGGAGTGACACGATGCATTTATTTTCACTCGCAAATGGAATACTATCGATTTCTGGATATTTTTGTTCTAGTGTGACTGGGTCGGTGCCTTGGGACATTGTCCACTCTGCACTTGCCAATGCCACTGCATTATCTTGATCATTGGCGAGTCGTGCTTGTCTTGCCATCTGCGCCACATCACCATCTGTGAGCACGATCTCCATCTTACCCTCGGTGAGCGTACCAGTTTTGTCGGTACATATGGTTGTCACTCATCCTAGTGTCTCAGCACTCAATAATGATTTGACGAGTCATTTTTTCTTGAGTATTCTTTGCATACCTACTGCTAGTACCACAGTCAATGCAATCAAAAGTCACTCAGGAATCGCGCCTACTGCCAACGCCACGCCTGTCGTGAAGATATCGACCATATCCTTGCCTGTCGCTACTCACAACACAAACACCACAGCGATCACAATCACCACAAGTCGAGTGATTTGTTTAGAAAACGTTTCGAGCTGTTCTTGGAGAGGTGTTTTTTCGTGTTCGGTATTGAGATTGGTAGCGATCTTGCCCATCTCGGTATCGGCACCGGTATGAGTGACCTTCATCGCACCTTGACCTCATTGTACTATGGTTCACATCCATATAGTATCAGTTTCTTTTTTTTGGATAGCGACAGACTCACCAGTCAGCATCGCTTCCATCAAAAACAATCTATTGGTATCCAACGCTATACCATCCGCAGAGACTTTCTCTCCACTATGTAGTCGCATAATATCTCCAGGCACTACCTCGCTAGATGGTATGTCTACTCTGTGTCCATTACGAAACACCTGCGCCATAGGTTGGAGCATATTCTTGAGTGCTTGGAGTGCATTGTCCGCACGTTTTTCTTGATAAAATCATAGGACAGCATTGAGCAATACAGCAGCAAAAATAATCACCGCATCCTCCATATGATCCATAAATATCGTCACCACACCTGCAGCGATCAATACATATACCAACGGGCTTTTGACCTGATTGAGTATGATTTCTAGATTGCTCGGTGGTTTGGACTCTGGCAGTGCATTGGGTCCGTGCTGTGCGAGCAGATCAGCTGCCTCCTGATCTGTAAGTCCATCGTAGTGGAGCTGAGACATAGTTCTTCGTATACATAGATAAATATTTGTTAGTATCTAAGTATACTGAGGAAAAGGTTTTTTTGCAAAAAAATGCCCAAAGCCAAATAACGACTTTGGGTTGAATGCGTATCATCTACCTAATGGTGATACCCATCCGGTTTACCAGTAGAATATCTTGTTGCAACGAGAGGTTCTCTCGATGCGTAAGCAATACTTGATGCAAGATATTCTCTTATTGTATCTTGAATCTCAAAAGCAAAACAAGTGTCTACATTTTTTGATGAATGCTTTACGATAAATAAAAGCTGACTTGGAACAAAATTTAATTTCCTTAATTCGATCGATTGAGTCAAGATTCTCTCCAAAGGAAATAGCTTATACCTTGGGTAATAACCTCCCAATGATCCTTTCTCTATCACACAAGCTTCCGTCTCATTCATTGTTATAGTCAGTATGTCTCGAATAATTTCAGATTTTTTTATATACCCTGAATGCATCAGCGAATCAATAAAATCTGAAACTGTGTTATTCACATATGGAAATACTAAATCCCCAGTATGATTTAAATTTTTTAAAATGTTTGATGCATCATCAAAAGAAAACGGAATAGTATTGTCTTTTATCATATGTATATTTTTGTAATGTTTTGTTTTCAAAAAAAGTTTAAAAAAATATTCTCAATATTCACAATACGCAGGAGGTTAGACTCCCATAAAAACTATTAATGTACATATCCACTAAAAATATAGCAATATTTTACCATATATCAATACATAATATTGTCAATTTTTATTACATAATACTACCGATGTGATCTCTATTCTGAACTCTCTATTCTCTACTCTGTTTTTATCTCCCCCTAAACACCACCTTAATCGTCCCTACCAATACATACATATCCAAAAACAATGATCGGTTTTGGGTATAGTAGAGATCTAGTTTTGCTTCTTCTTCAAACGGCAATTGATCGCGTCCAAACAGCTGGGCATACCCTGTCATCCCGGGCTTGAGTGCGAGCAGTCTTTTTTGTCGATCTTCGTATCTACGCACCTCAAAAGGCTCATGCGGTCTCGGTCCTACCAGAGACATATTGCCCAACCATACATTAAACAGATTTGGTAATTCGTCCAATGAAGTCTTGCGGAGAAATCTCCCAAAGCGTGTCACTCTCGGGTCGTCTTCTATTTTTTGGAGCGGTCATTTGCGTATGTTGGCATCTGATTGCATCAGCTCTTCCTTGAGCTGTTGTGCTTGCTCACCACCATACTCTTCACCCACCGACATATGAGTATACATCGTACGAAATTTGGAAAACATAAACTCAGTACCGTTTTTGCCTACTCTGAGATGTCTATATAAGATCGGTCACTTGCTGTCTAGTTTGATAGCTAGTGATATCAGAAGTAGTATGGGACTCAAACATATAATAGCACATCCAGAAACAATAAAATCAAACACTCTCTTGATCACCTTCCATCGTCACTCCAGTGGAGATGGCTTGTACTCTAGCGCCATCACGGGACCGAGTCTGGTAGGGGTGGAGATCAGATCTTCTAGCTGGAGCTGCTGCGATATATGATAGAACGATTGTCCCGAGATCCTCGCCTCGTCCGCCAATTTTTGTAGATCTTGCTTGGTATATGCCCCCACCACCAGCAATATATCTAAATTCTGCGTTCAAGATTCTGAATGCTGAATATCATATATATCATACAACCCAAAACTCTCTTGCACCTGCTGAGCCAGCTCTGGATCGTTGCTGATGAGCTGTACCGTATAGGGATGCTTACGCTCGGCATTGCTGTTGAGCGTGTTTCGTAGTCGGTCAAACAAGGTAGCAAACAACAAAAATCCTGCACCTGATCGTACCAATATAAATCTCGAGATACCACTCACAAAAACGTATCCAAATCCTAGATACGCGATAGCAAACATTACCAACATCCATCGAAACCAAGTCTCAAGAAATTTTTTGTAATAACTATGGAGAGGTTTTTGGAGTTCATATATACCCTTGGATATTCATATCAAGAAAAATATCACCACCGCCACCAAAGCAAATATCATCGTCTCTGCAGTATCTACCACTGGTATCCTGAGCTGTACACCAGGTATGAGATCTGTACTACGACGCAGCAGTATAGCTCACCAAAACAATCACAAAATAATCGCCCCATGAAATATGGGTCTCAAGAGGCGGATAAACAGAAGTGGTGTTTTGGAGTTGTGAGACATAGATAGAGTCTAGAATCTAGAATCTAGAATCTAGAATCTGCATTCTAGAATCTATTATAGTATCTTTACCGGTATACTATCTGGTTTGATTACTTTGGGTACAGTGACAGTGAGGATATTGGAGGGTGACAATTCGCTATGTATCTTGTCAAAATACACATGATCTGGGAGCTCAATACGTTTTTCAAACACACCCCAAAAACACTGTTGAGATAGTGGTACGGCACTGTCCTTGATGTATGGCAACTCTCTCTCTCATCACACGATCAGATGTCTATCTTCCACAGTGAGCGATATAGACTCCTTGCGTGTGCCTCACACAGGTATCACGATCAGTATCTCGGTAGATGAGGTATATATATCCACTGGTACGTCTATCATAGATCAGAATTAAGAAGTAAAATAATCACCCCTACCCCTCTTTGGAAAAGAGGGGAACATGAATGGCTATCGCCTTACATACACAATATATTTCAACGATTTTAAGATATTTTTTAAGCCCCTTTTCCAAAGGGGTTGGGGATTTTCTCTACTCTATTTTTAGTATTTATCCACACTCGGATAGAGTCTCACGGCTACTTTGCCTACAATGTTTTCTGGATAGGCGAGATAGTTTGCTCACCTGTAGCAAGTCCCAGTAAAACACGCTCTAGAGTCCGTACTCCCTCATCTATTGTCTCCTACCATAAAATACCCTCTCTGATCTATAGGAAACACGGTCCTACCACTCGTCGCTCTCGTCACGGTGCCCTCATCCAGATATGCATCTTCTGCCAGATCGCAGTCTGAGACATCTATATCAGACGCCTGGAGTCAGCTATCAGTCAGATCCACATCAGCGATATCCTCATCATCACAGATATAGATATTGCCTTTGTCTACTACGATCGTCTCTCCAGGCAATCAGATCAATCTCTTGATAAACGGCACATCTCCCCCATCAGGCACAAACACCAGTATATCATATCTCTCTAGCTCACCATATTTGGGCGTGATCTTGTCCACGATGATAAAATCCCCCTGCGAAAAGGTCGACTCCATACTCTGTCCCACCACCGTAAATGGATTGAACACAAAAAACCTCACCGTAAGCACAATACCTACCACAAAAAACAAAAATGCCATCAAATCGAATAGATCCAACAACAAGATCGACAATCTCAATTTCAACACCTTGGACATCACGCTATCTATCTACTAAAAAACAATGGATAAAGTATAGTGAAAATGTGATAAATCGCAAAAGAAAGATTGCTTGATATTTATATCAACTGATATATCATACCAGAGTCAATAAATAATTCACATAATAAAAAACAATAAAGATGTCACAAACAAATACAGAAAAATTTGATGATCTTTTACAAAGAATTATCACTCTTTCTACTCAAAAGGGTAAAATTATCAATTTGGGAACGAAAGCGGGAAATGGTGTTGGCAAGCAATATGAAACGATTTGCACATGGCCAAACACAGATAAAAACATTCAAACCACAGCAGTTGTTGGGGAAAATGGGTTAAGTAAGATCATGATACATCGTGACTTCGAACCAATTCCACAAAATTTATGTCATTATACTCTTAGGTATTATGTAGACAAAGACACTAAAGACTTCTCTGGAAATGTTGGAGATAGATTTGGTGCATTTACAAATTATGGATCAGATCAAAACAGTCTTACAGAAATACTTCAAAGGATAAATTTCTGTCTAGGAACTATGGAAAAAAGACTACTTGTGTCTTAGTAGTCTCGAGGTAATTTGAAAATATATGGTTGTAGCCCAATAGGTTATAGCCATTTTTTTTATCAATACAAAAACCCTCGAACGCATCGAGAGTTTTTGATATTTTTGTCTATTTTATATGGTCGATTAGAATGGCATATCTCCCTCTGTAGGAGCAGCAGGTGCTGGCTCTCCACCAGCATCAGAGCTAGCAGGTCTAGAGTCTAGGAATATAAAGTTGTCCACTACGATCTCTGTACTATATCTCGTCCCACCATTGGTGTCTTCTCGTTTGCGGGTTCTGAGTCTTCATTCTACATACATTCTTTTACCTTTGGTGACGTATTTGCCGATGATCTCTGCAGCATTGCCGTATGCGACACATCTGTGATACTCTGATTCTTCTACGAGTTGTTCGTCTTTGTTTTTGTACCTTCTGTTGGTAGCTACGGTAAAGTTGACTACTGGGGTGTTGCTTGACTCGATCATCTTGATCTCTACGTCAGTCGTCGATCTCCCGATCAACATTACTTTGTTCAAATCCATCATGGTTAATTCAATTTAATGCTAAAAACAATCACTAAAGGACTGTGCAGCCGTGTTATATCACAGCTCACACAAAATTCAATTGAATTTGGACCATATAACACTATATTGCTACACGTTCTCCAAGAAAAATCTAGAAAATATGGGACATTTGGAGAACATATGTTCTGATTGATAACTATAGGTTGGCAGATGACACAAATCCACCCCCACCCCCTCCTTTATCAAGGAGAGGAACATGTATGGCTAACGCTAAGCTAGTTACAATAGTACTTTAAACTTTACACTTCAAAGCTTTAAGCTTTAAATGCCCAGGTGGTGGAATTGGTAGACACGTCGGACTCAAAATCCGATGCTCGTAAGAGCGTGAGGGTTCAAGTCCCTCTCTGGGCAGTCTCCAACAGTGAAAGAAACAACAAACATAAGTCTACACAATCTACAATAAGCACAGGACAGTGCTTAGCGAAGCGGTAAAGTGCAAGTCCCTCTCTGGGCAGTCTCCAGCAATGAAAGAGAAATACTATATACGGGCGCAATATGTGTTCGTTTTTTTTATTGATTTATAGTGCGTCATCCAGAGGGAGGAACGACCGAAGGATCCAGATATAGTAGTGTTTTCGTGAGTCAGCATAGTTTCGATGTATTCAACCATGCTAATCACGAACCCTATGCTTCTTTCTTCATTTTTGGCATAGCCCCAAAAACGAAGCAAAAAACGCCTAGTTTTATCTAACCTTAGTGTTGCATTGCTATTATGCTAAGCCCGTTTTTCCGGCGATAAAACGAAAATGCTTAGAAGTTTTTTTTGATGTTTTCCAATCAATTATACTATCTAATTTTTGCTATACATTTCATTATACACAACCATATACTGACACAAGTCTCGACATCGGTCGTACCATATACAGACCAGATCGAGAATTTCAATTATTTTTGTGATATATACTTACTATACCATGATGTTGACCATACTGAGCTCACTGATACAATTTAATAATCACCTGATGCCTGTCGTGCAGGACCCGCTGTTGCCGTCTGTGGCGGTGGATCGGGAGCTGATCCTGTGAGAGGATGCTATGACGCCTACTCTAGATATCGCATCCCATCTCAACAAAAAAAGCATCTCAGAATCACTCGCACTCAGACAGCAGTCCATCCAAGTAGATTCTGCGCCAATCAAAGAGATTGAAGAAGTCAAAAATAACAATAATACCGCACAAGACGGTATTATCGCTCAGTGGTTTTTTGATACCAAGGTGGATGGATATAGTGACAATCGAGGTCAGTGACACTGTACCCAGTATGCCGCACGATATCGATGGAAGCATCACGACACCAAGATCACCTGGAGAGGCAATGCCAACCAACGACGACAAAACGCCCTAGACGACAATCGACCTACCTGAGACACACCCAAGCTCTGATCACTCATCGTGACTGATGCACAGGTATGAGTATGGTCAGAATATGGTCACGTAGGAGTCATCGTCCAGATCAACGAACAGAGTGGAAAGTTTCTCGTAGAAGATATGAACTACCAGGGAGAATATATGGTCACCCATCGCTGGATGTCACCAGACGAACCATATATACTCGGGTATATTTATCTGCCTGAGTAAGATTTAATATGTGTTGAATGTATCCAATACAAATTTCTTTACATCTCATCAAGATAGGTATATATCTCCAACTTTTTTCAGTAAATTTTTTCTAAAAGTTTGCAATAAAGGTGTTTTTTGCATTCTCTGCACTGCCCAAAATCATCTCAATAAAAATAATCCAGCAAATACATCATCAGTATAAAAGTCCTCAGTATCCAATAATTTTGATAAACCTTTTTCTACTTGCTCAGAACTAAATGTGCTCAATCTAATGCGTTCAGCCTCCTGATGAGTGGGAAATCGATATGTGTGTGTCAATAACGACACTATATCATATCCAAAATAATGAGACCTACTATCCTCCAAATCAATAACTCATTCAGGGAAAATATTGAATATAGTATAATCTCAATGACACCATATTTTAGGTACATTCCTCATTCAGTCTTCCATTTTTTGTTGCACTTCTTTTATATATCAAGAATCAAAAAGTCATTCGTTGATAACTTCTTGAAATGGATCGTTTAGACTTTGACTTGTAAGTGAAAGAATATCTATCTTTCTCTTTTCATTAAGAAATTTTTCGGCTGACTCAATTAGTTTATCAAATATTTTTCAAGGAACGACTATATCGCTATCACTAGTATTTTCCATAATCAAATCTTTGAATGACTTATCTCACAAACTCATCTCAATCAAACGAGAAGTATCAGATGATATTTTATCAAATTTCATTATCTTAGGAACACGTACATTATTTATTTGCAACAAAGAATACAAATCGTACTCATGAGTTATTGCATCATGATCTCATATTTTCATAAATGATTTATTATCCTGTGATCTATATAGATCTGATCCATCTCTCCTTGTGTGGATAAACTCATATCCAGCTATCTCCTTCATTGGTAGCTATTAAAGAATTAAATACCTACTTTATAACAACCCAACGCAATAAATCTACTCCTCATCCTCATCCAATCCCCCAGCCTGCTTTTTTGCTCTGATAGCAAACAATACCACGATCACCACAAATATCAGAATAAGAATAATCACTCAGATAATTACTCGCTTGATCACTCCAGAAAACCAACCCCTGCCTGATAAGCTACTCTGGTCAGACGACGCATCATCCTCAGTGTCTCCACCTACTATATCGCCATCATCTCATACTTCTTGAGGGAGATTGCCACAGGTCTTGGTCGGCACATCATAATAAAACGATATCGTGCATAGATTTTTGATCACATCATTGAAATCTATTTCGTCTATATCACCAGCTAGGAGAGCTTCTTGAGAGAGTGCTCATATTTTGTCCATCTGTATTTTGATAGCGTCTTTGTTGCCTACAGATGCTTCGAGCTGGAGAAACTCGTCTCTGAGATTTTCTTTCGTGGTGTTGGCAAATCGCGCGAGGATATTTGCTTTTGCTTTGTCGTATTCTGTACCTCAGAGTGCTAACTGGAGCGTCTCATCGGTGAGAGTCAGGATCAGTATGTCTAGCTTGTCGCGATGATCTGCTGGGAGAGTGATACGGTTGTTGTTGACGTAGTCGTGTAGCTGGAGGAGGATAGAGTTTCTCTCTCCAGTCTCGGTCAGAGACTGTCTCAAGTTTTCCAATAATACAAAATAATACCCATCTGTATCTTGGACGATATCGTTTTCTACATCTGAGATGAGATCTTCGATACGATTGTAAGACTCTTGGTATTGTGCAGGGATATCCACTTCAGCCGCCTCAGCATTGGCGCTATCTAGGATAGTGATCGTGAGTGGCGTGGTAGTGAGCTTGCCTCCATCTGATACATAGATATTTCATCTGATGGTTTTTTTGGTACCAGCAAACTGCTGAGTAGTCAGCTCATTGCAAGGCACATCAGCATCAAACAACGGATCCCCATCTCAGTCACTATCCACTACTATATCTAGATCGATACTACAATTCCCTTCACCAGTATACACTGGATACATGCTGATCGTTTTTTCTAGTGCGCTTCATACACTCAGCTGCACACCGCTTCATACTTGCTGAGCTTGAGGCACAGATAGGAGATAAAACTCCTCCTCGCCAGGCACGAGATCTATAGTAGGTGTATATGGTGTAGGCCTATTGCCCAGCTTGTCGATTGAGATCAATCTCAACTGATAAGTCCCATAATCTGGATACTCTACTAATTCTACATCAGGATCATCCAACAAAAATTCTGACCCTCTTGGACAGTTTTGGACATCTAGACACAGTAGCTGAGAATCGAGATCACCGATACTCGTGTTTTTGATCAATGCAAATTTGTCATAGCTATCTATGATGACCTGATGCTTGACTCATTGAGTTACATTGATATTTGGAGCTATATCTATACCCACTCTTTCTCTATATACTACTTTTGCTTTTGGGGTATAGGTACCTGCTTTGTCATAGGTATGTGAGTAGCTACTTTGCTTGAGCGGTGGAGTATCATATATCCCATCACCATCCAGATCTATCTTGTAGTATCTAGTAGTATCGTAGTCGGATCTATTGGATAGTACTGACGAGCTCATAGTAAATATAACCTCCTCTCATACTGAGATATCTGTAGTAGACACATCTAGATCCATCGTAGGGAGATCAGGATTTCCTTGTTGGGTAAATGTCACTACAGGACCAGATCACAACAACTCTTCACTCACTACTACCTCTCCATCATTGTCCGTCATCTCTACCCCAAACGCATACTCTCCAGCCACCCTAGGGACAGTAAAGGTATAGCTCGTGACATTGGCTGGTGTGATACCGATATTGAGCTTCTCTTCTGGATCCTTGGTATTGTAATAATATCGACTAAAACGAGTGATCTGACCATCAGTATCTCTTGCTCATTTGGCTGATACCTTGACCATCAGCGGATCGATCCTATCTATACCAAAATCAACTTGCCTCTGAGGACTTGCCTGCAATCAGGCTCAGATACTTACTGATTGAGATTGAGTATTGGATTGAGGAAAATCTATAGACACATTTGTGAGTTCTGGTGGATTGTTTGTCACCTCAAACCATACTTTTTCTTGGACTGATTTTGCGGTGTCTTTGTCTTGGATAGTGACATCTAGATACTGACAGCCTAGCTCATCAAAATTATAGTTGAGACTATTTTTATTTATTGTTTTATTTTTTGCTTCGTTTTTGGGTTGGATAAAATACTCCAATCAGGTTTTTTCACCCTTTGCATTGATAGAATCCGAAAGTGCAAACTGAAAAGTCTCATATCTTTTTACTGCATATGCTGGGTTTCATTCGCATGTTGCATCTTGGATATAGTACTCATCTGCACCACTCCTAAGCTCGTAGGCTATAGTAGGCTCGTCTTTTTGTCATACAAATACACTTCTAGTGACACTGTTTTGTTCACCATTGTCTGCTGTAGCTACCGTGAGTGTCACGTCGTATATCCCTGCCTGCTGATACGTATGAGTCGTGGTAGCGCCATCAGTAGTGAGAGAGACGTCTGTCCCATCACCAAACTCCCAGTCATAAAATCAGATTGTTTTGTTGGTCTTGGCAGTAAGAGATACCTCCTCACCTCGAGTGGTAGTGACAGGATTGACAAACAACTCCGGCCTGAGGGTAGAAGTCACGGAGATTTTTTTCTCTACCTCGGCTGACTTACCGTATTGATCTCTCACGGTGAGTTTGACCTTGTGGTCACCTATCTTGTCAAACGTAGCGATAATCCTCTCACCGTTTTCTACAGATTTATTGATCTGGAGAGCGGATGGATCAGAAAAGGTCCATGAGTAGGTAAGTTCATCTACACCATTGCGCACATCTTCATCAAAACTCCCTCTCGCATCCAGCACAAACTGCGATGGTTGGTCTCGCTCGCTCATCGGCGTCACCACAAAACTCGGTAATGGATCGGTCGATGCTACATCAAATTTTTGTATATCTACTGATTGATTTCAGAGTTCGTCGGTGACAATAAGCTCTATAGTATACAAGCCAGGCTGTACAAGTTTTCTTCTAAAATCTCTTTGCTCTAGATTTTCGATTTTATTCCCTGATGGGTCTATGATAGATCGCTGGTATTTGGATAGTCTACTTGTGATAGAGTACGATGCCGAAGCATCAAAAGTAAATTCCGTGGAAGTTGTTCATTTGTCTGGAGTGGTTCTGATCAGCGCCACAGGATCAGATACCGATACCTTGTAGGTCTCCTTGAGCTTGTTGTTTTCATTGTCTAGTATGTCTAGTTCTATAGTATACACGCCATTGTACGGAAACTGTATAGCAAACTGACCTGGTGGTCCATCCACCTCATCCACAAACTGAAAAGGATCTCTTTGCTGATTGCCTTTGATAGTCCAGGTGTGGCTCAATATCTGTCTTTCACCCAATGGATTGGTTGCTGCACCATTGATCACAAAACCATTTTTTGCTTCTTGTGAGTCTATCTTGAGGGTCTGGTCAGTCGTGAGTAGTTTGCCATTGAGATATACCACTACTTCAGCTGCTTTGGGAGCGACATTGATATCTATAGAGGTCGCACCATCAAACACTCATTCGCTCTGGACATTGGAGCTTCTGACCGTGAGATGCACCACATGCTTGCCTGGCTCAGCAAACGTATGGGTAATCACCGGACCAGTACCCATAGGTCTCTCGATCCCAAACACATCTTTGTAATACCAAAAAAAGTTGTCTGATGGTATGGTATCATCACTAGGGTCGGTACTCGCAGTAGCATCAAACGTCACCACCAATGGTGAAGATCAGCTGGTGGGTTTTGCTCTGATGCTTGGTTTTACTTCTGGGACCGCTGAGATGATCGATTTGATATCACCAAAACAATCATTGTTGAAGGTGCTAAATGCGGATGAGCTATATCACTGAGACAATCTCGCTGTGATCAGATCACACTGCTTGTATATCTGTGTACTTCTAGGATCCTTGGGAAAAAAAGCAAATACTTGGGTAAAATTTTGATTGAGCGAAGCAAACAAATCCGCACTGGGCTCTTGACCCACCTCTATCGTCGCTTCTATAGTAGAGAGCGTATCTGTCATCTCCAAAAAATCATCAGAAATCTGATAGTTTTGGTAGTATTCTGGTGGTACTTCTCCAGATGACTGTGCTTGGACCAAAAATAACCCACTCGTCACAAGAGCTAGTCACAAAAGACCAAAAATAATTGCTATCACTCTAGATATATACACCATGGAGATCATTGTTCATCACTAAAGATACAGTGTAAGTATACCCATAAGTGATATATAGCGCCAAAATAATGATATTAAGAGGCAAGTTGAGATGACAAGTACAAAAAAGTATTTGTAATGAGTGTAATCACGGTTGCTATAGCTATGGTTGGTACACAGATCTAAACGCCAAGAGTGCAGGCAACTCCTCGCTAGACCAAGATCTATTGCCGATCTGCGTGAGTTCTCCACCACGATAAGGGACCAGCATACCCTGGATGAGTCTCGTATACACATCACCAAACTGCTGCACAAAAAATGGTTGATCCACAAGACGTGAGGTGAGATATAAGGTCTTGCCTGTATCTATATGCGAGTGCAATCGACGGATCACTAGCTGAGCAAAATCACTATGGGCTTCTTGGAGTAATTTGCCTCACAAGGTATGGGAACCAATATCGATCTGATCAATACTATATGGATCTATACCTGCCTGCTCGTATGCCTGCCACAACAAATCATCACCACCATTGAGTGAATGTATGACATCATACCAGCCGTCTTGGATCTGCACGAGTGATGAACTATGCGGCAATATATGCAACAACGCAAGATCGCCAGCATCTCCAAACAATGGTTGCTGCAATAAGAAAAACCATCTAGGATAGATCCCCACATCTGGATATCACGCAAGATCAGATCGCTGCTCATCCAACACAAAAAAGCATATATCAACATGCAACTCACCAGTCTCTCACACAAAATACTCAGTTTTTTTGCCATCCAGATAGATATTTTTGGTTACATATCTCACCAGATGCCTTTGCGCCCCAAACAGACGCTGGACCTGTTCGATTTTTTCATTGATGAGGTGTTTGTACTCTGACCGTGAGTACGGTTTTTTTGCTTGTATATGTACATGCAGACGATAATACAAAAAATGTGACTCATCTAGCAGGACTATAGTCTTGCCATGCGATGAGATAGCTCAAAAAAGGTTTTTTTTGTATGATGACCAAGCTTGGTATACGGTAGCTTTTTGGATTGATTCGGCTGATGTATACACATCTATCTTGGAGTCGTGGATATCGTACAGGTGCACTGACACAAGCTAAGGTGTAATAGAGTAAAGTTTTGATAGATTAGTTGAAGGTATCTACATGCTCCCTATCATAAGGAGTATCCAGAAGTGATGATATATCATTGTCTAGTCTGTGTATACTAGAGATCAGCGGACCATACTCTCATCATTTGGGATAGACATAGGTGATAGGATCTAGGAGACCTGTGGGTCTGATCACCTGTTGCACCACTTTTTTGGACAATTCTATCTCAAAACTAGCAGGCGTCGCTGAGACAAATAAGGTTTTGGCTTTGGGTTTTATATGGTCTTGGAGGTCTGGATGATCGGTCTGAGCATTGTATCATCTCCAGCTCAATGATGTCTGAAACTCATCATTTGCCAGTGGTCTATGGTTGATTGCACTCGGGAGACGAAATCCATGCTCTATGAGTGTGGTTTTTCTACTCGCATCTGCATTTGGCATGCCACGAAACTGCGGTACGGTCATATGCGACTCATCTATCAGTACCAGACAATCATCAGGAAAATAATCAAATAAGGTATTTGGCGGTGCTCCATCCAGACGATTTTCAAAATATGGTGAGTAGTTTTCGATACCATTTACAAAGCCCGTCTCGCGTATCATCCTGATATCATAATTTACTCTTTTTTTCAATCTCTGCATTTCGACCAGTTCTCACCTCTTTTCGTATCGTTTGAGTCTCTCATCTAGGTCGATTTTTATCGCTTTGATCACATCTTCTGTTTTTTCCATATCTTGGAGATATTGGGTCGCAGGTCGCACGGTGATCGCCTGAGACTCTCACTGATGCTCAAATGTCAGTGCATTCTTTTTTTCTATATGCTCCAATTCATTAAAATTGAAAAATAACCTATAGAGGAACTGCTCCGTAGAAACGTATATATCGATTTTGTCGCCAGATATTTCAAACATCCCTTGTTCTATCTTGCTCTGCACTGGTTTGTACTGCATAGCGAGCAGCTTTTTTTTGATCTCATCAAAATCATACTCCTCTCAGACCTTCAATGTAAGTGAGTTGTGCTCAAAAAACTCCCTAGAACCCAGTCCATACAGTGCCGATACAGACGCCACCACGATCACATCCTCTCTAGAGAGCAATGATGCCATGGTACTCAGTCTATACATCTGTATCTCCTCATTGATGGTTGCTTCTTTTTCTATATAGGTGCCTTTGTCTGGCAGATATGACTCTGGCTGGTAGTAGTCAAAATACGACACAAAATAATGTACTGCGTTTTCTGGAAAAAAATATTTGAACTCGGTAGCAAGCTGTGCTGCGAGGGTTTTGTTGTGCGAGAGGATGATGGTAGGTTTTTGTATCTCCTGTATCACATTGGCCATAGTAAACGTCTTACCCGTACCTGTCGCACCCAATAGTGTCACCTGATTTTCACCTTTGCGAAAACTATCGACGATACCTCTGATCGCTTCGGGCTGATCTCACGCTGGTTGAAATGATGATTGGAGTTTGAACATAACTATACAAGTATACGAATATTGTTTTTTTTGCAATAAAAAAACACAACATCAGTTGAGTAATTTGTATTGTATATCTATGCGTTTCTTGAAACATCCCCAGGGGGAATCGAGCTCTGCATCTGATTCCCCCAATTGTCTATGAGGATATGATACTGACTCATGTATATATGGTACTATGTATTTATTTTTGAAACATCCCCAGGGGGATTCGAACCCCCGATCTCCGCCGTGAGAGGGCGGTATCCTAAACCAACTAGACGATGAGGACATACTATGCTCATAAATGGTACACCCAGATGGACTTAAGAGACTATAAAGTTTCTCAAATTATATCTCATCTAAGCAATCTCAACTTTTACTTCTAATTAATACTGAGTCAGTAATCAATAGTCTCTTACTTGCTCCAAAGGAGCGCGAACCATATACCACTAAAAAAGAATGACCTGAAGAATGGTACACCCAGATGGACTCGAACCATCAACCTACAGCTTAGAAGGCTGTTGCTCTATCCAGTTGAGCTATGGGTGCAAAAAAAGAAATTAGAATTTAGATCTTAGAAACTAGAATAGCATCCAAAGTGTAAATTCTAATTTCTTAATATTGTATAATAATGGTGGATTTTAGAGAGTTAAGTGATTTTTTCTTCTGCAATATCATTCTGCTTTAATATACATTATGACTCATATCGTTTTAGTAATCGTAGATCACTTACTTACGACGAACATAGTGAGGAAGTGCGAACCCAAAACTTGACAATCAAATGTAATATGAGAATAATGGTGGATCCTAAGGGAGTCGAACCCTTGACCTCCTGCGTGCAAGGCAGGCGCTCTAGCCAGCTGAGCTAAGGACCCATATGTAGAATTTTAGATTTGTAGATTATGAGATTTGTAGATACGAAGCTCTAATTATCTTATAATCTAAATTTCTAATAATCTAGAATTTGGGAGGAGCAGGATTTGAACCTGCGTAGACTTTCGTCGTCGGGTTTACAGCCCGATGCATTTGACCGCTCTGCCATCCGCCCATTAAGTGTGTTTTGTTACAACCTTGTATGCATATTGTCTTTCAACTCAAGACATAACCATCGCTCTGCTTTCATCCATTATTCAACTTATCGCTTCGCTCTAGCTTTATAAGGATTCTAGCGTC
>CALHCH010000077.1 GCA_937930555.1 Candidatus Absconditabacterales bacterium
GATACCTATCGACCGCTGGTAGACAGCAAAGACAAAGAAATCCTAGGACTATGCACCAAGTATTATGACGAAATAGATACTATAGCAAAAAAATATGACTTCCCGGTAGAATTGATCATCGCGACTTGGTATAGGGAACACACGTGTAAGTTCTTCAATCCTGGTAATACATGGTGAAATTTTCAGATTATCACTGACTACTATGCGCCAGGAGATATCACTCGAGCACAGTTTGAACAGCAGGTGATAGATTTTATCAAATTTTCTCAAGGTAAGCGAGACTACTATGATGCGATACAGACATATGGTCCAGAGCCAGTGAGTCTGAGCTACGATAGTTTTGATCTGACCAGCATCCGCAAACAAGCTATCCTATACAATGGTATCGTAGGCGAGCTAGAGACCAATGTTTATGCCAATCAAAATTTCTGATGAGTGAGGGTAGGTGGAGCAGATGGTATCGTAGCTATGTTTTTGAAAGTATTGAAGTGGAGTGAGGGGAGGAATTAGGAGTAAGGAAAGAAGAAGAAGGGGAAAAGACTTAAGGTTTAAGATGTGGGGAATACAATATGGCGATTGATAATCACTGGTATATGGTATTGCTGTAGCGGCGATCAGTGATCGTCATATACCATATACTGTATATGGTACTACTATATAATATAATACAAAAAGCCTTGAGGTGCTTCACCTCAAGGCTTTATTTTTTTTCGGAAGGTAAATTATCCGAATTGTTGAAACCCGCTTTGATGAGTGAGCCAAGCTCCACTGACTAGAGTTTTTTCGGCTGGATTGAGTATCCAATTTTCGCCAAATTTATCAGTAAATCTGACATCTTTGATGTCATATGCCCATACTGTCGCAGTAAAGCCATACTTGGTAGCTGTTACTTGGTACAGCTTGCCATCTTCCAAAGCATCTAGACACTGATCGTGCTTATCGTCTCTTATGATAGAGCAGATAGCTTTCACTTCTGGTCTGATCTCATACTCAATTTCTTGAAATGAGTTAGCGATCACCTTGTAAGCGCTTTGTTCAAAGTCATTGAACATATAACTCATTGTGAGCAATAATCCTACTCCTACGATGCAAAAAATTATTTTTTTCATTTTTGATTTTTTTAAGTGAGATTGGTTAAACTTCCCACAATTGACTTATATGTATTTTATGATGAATTGCAAGTCGAATTTAGCTTGAATTTCAATCAAACAAAAAACCACTCGAGCGTTCGAGAGGTTTTCTTATTTTTGAGGTTTGTTTGTCATGGATATGTCGACCCTTCGCACCCTTCGAGCATTCCCTTTGGTCATTTCGCACGCTACATTCAGGATGACATATCTACGCCACTATGACAATTATTGGGTTACAACTGTATATCGCCAAAGATATCTTGGAGGATGTTTCTGAGTTGTTCTTCTCCGTCTAGACCTTGTACGTCCTGTGCAGACTGTGCTGCAGCTAGATAAAACCATTTACCCATTTTGATCCTGGTGATATTGGTGCTGTCTACTCATAGGAGTGACTCACCAGTGATGATACCAAGAGCTCTACCAGCCTCATAGTATGGCTGTCGCCGGTATGCTCCCGTCTCATCCAAAAATCCCCACAATGATCTGATTACTACCGTGATAGCTTGCGCTTCGGTGACGTTTCCGTTTGGGTTGTAGGTATTGCCGCTACCTTTGAGCAATCCATATTCACAAGCTTCGATGATGGTAGGCTCTAGAGTAGGGTCATATCCAGCGATATCATTGAAGTTACATTGGGTGTAGTTTTTTGTGAGACCTTGCACTTCTGCGTATTTGGTCACAAATTTTGACATCTCACCTCTGGTGATAGAGTCATTTGGTCTAAATTCGTTGATGTCGTTGTACTTGGTAAGTCCATTGCCGTACAACCATTCTAGGGTAGTAGCATTGGTCTGAGCAAACGTAGGAAGTGCAGATGCAAGAAGCGCAACTGATGCAAGTATAGCTAGTAATTTCTTCATAAGTGATGGTAAAATGTAAAAAGCGCCGTAGCGATAACTGTATTGACTATAGTATTCTTGCGTTTTCATTCAAGTGATGATCTTCTCTTTGTTTTGCGTTATTTGAATTTTTCGAGATCCTCTAGATTTTTTTATTTTTGTGGTTTAGTCCAAATCTTACCTTGAGATGATCTGGTATGATAGAGCACAATACCAAACAACAGCATAAAAGGATATACCACCATCCTATCCACAAAACTATGTAATATCATTCCCGATGCGGCGATTCATATCAGTCCCACAGACATGGCAATCAATCGTCTAGAGTCTGATATAGTACGATCATCTTCAGAATTTGTTACATCCAATGTTAGATAATTGTACTGATCACTCATGTTAGGACGGATCCACTGTCTGAGTCGTGGTAATATACCCATTATACATAAATACAAAAATAACAAAAATCGCGGCAAGAATCCAATCACGCCAAATTCTACAAAGACTTGGACAAACTGATTTTCTGGATTGAATCATTTACCATTATAGAGATTTGGATTTCGATGGGATCCTGGACCTGCGCTGGCAGCTCATCGTCAGGTGAGAGGCTTCTCGATACTCATTTCGATTCATTGTTTGAGCATAGCTATATGCCCTGTATTGGAATACTGCCTGTCAAATACCTGTCTATATCAGACTACTCATATCACTCAGACTAGGAGACAGAGTGGTAGGATCGTTTTTAGCAACACATTTTTTAGCACCTTACGTTTTGATCATATTCATCTGTCTACTCACTTGGTGATGAGACCGAGCAGGAGGAGTTCTATCACCCAAGAGCCTCGTGCAGCTCTAGAAAACGTCACTAATATGTTGACTCCATATATGGTTCGTCGAGCTCGAGTATGCTGCACCTTACGCTTGTACAAAAACAAGAAATAGAACAATGGGAAAAACGCAGTGAGATAAAATCATCGAGTAGTAGGTCTCTCAAACAAAAATGAATTGCGTGGGAGTCATTGATTGATATGCGTGTAATATACTGCTGGTGCCTGTCACCCAGCTGTCCCTTCATAGATCATATTATTGTACCCAAATATCTTGAGCACTCAGGGTTTGACAAAGGTGATGAGATATCGACCAAGCGCGAGCAGGAGCACGATTTTGAGGATCTTGCCGTATCGCTGGACCAATTTTTGTCTTAATTCTGTCTCTACAAAATGACTACTATGAAATCATGCAAACAATATCAAAAATCCCAAAAAATCGTACTTGAATGCTAAAGCGTAGGTAGATCGGGGGAGTTGATGGATGAGATGATTGAGTCAGATGGTGATGCCCACTGCGATCGCAAACATAGCCTTGAGTCATAGGATCTCTCTGGTAGCTGCGATCTGTCTCCACTCTCATCTGATCAGGATCATCGAGACGGTGAGGAGTATGAGTCATAGGATGAGTAATTCTTTCCATAGCCAGACGAACTGCATCAGTTCTCAATCTAGACCTAGAGAAAACGTCACGATATTGAATGCAAAAAACTGTAGGAGGAGTCCTACAAAAAATATCTTATATAAGAGTGAGATAGTATCTGAAATATGTGTCATAAGCTCTATCTTATAATCTGAATCCTTTGTATCTACTCATATATAATGAAATGATATACGAGCACAACTTGAGAATACATACAGTTTGATATACAATATATATTTTTAATCTTTTGTCATTTAAACTATTCTCATTACTGGGGGATTTTTTGCTATATTG
>CALHCH010000078.1 GCA_937930555.1 Candidatus Absconditabacterales bacterium
GTAGTATCCAAGACTACACCAAAGATATAGCTCAACTAGACAAAAAAATAGTAAGACTAAAGAAGAAAAAATAATAGATTTGGTAACTTACGAGCCAGATATAGGCGACTCTATGATTACTTGAGTTACCTGTATACCTGCATACTCGGTCATATCTCCCGTCACAAAATACTGATTTTCTCTTCTTTTTGATTTTCATGATATTTGATTATGTACATCCATTTCTGGATGCTTTTTTAGATAATATCATAGCTTATGTGCTGACTCTCGTGCGGGATTGATGATGTGTACGTCAGGTCAGATCACTTGCTGGATAAGAGTCGCTATCAGGGGATAGTGCGTACATCACAGTATCACACAATCAGCATCATCACATCACTGCATCACTATAGCTAGCTGCTGCAGTATCTGCTGCTCATCTGCTCACTGTTCTATCATCTGCACGAGATCTGTACCTACTCTGCACTGTAGCTGTGAGGTGTAGGATGGATATGCTCTGCGCAAGACCTTGTGGTATATATCTGACTCCACTGTGGCTTGAGTAGCTAGCAACACTGCCTGATGATAGTCTCACTCGACTATCGCCTCCACTCCAGGCACCGTCACAGATAGTACCTTGCGATCTGGATAGGTCTCCTGCCGCGATCTGATAGCATAGGCACTCGCACTATTGCACGCTAGTATCACTAGCTTACATCACTGACCAAACATCCACTCCAAGCAAGCAAAGGTACGCTCCTGTAAAAACTCAGGACTCTTATTGCCATATGGTAAGTACTTAGTATCTCACAAATACAAAAATGACTGCTGAGGAAGCTCAGCCTGGAGATACTCTAGTGAGATCAGACCTCACATACCACTATCAAATACACCTATCACAAGTAAGAAGTAAGAATTAAGAATTAAGAATTAGGATATATATTATGCCTACAATTTCATTAGTAAATCTCTATTCTCTATTCTCTATTCTCTATTCTCTCCATATGATAGCAATTCTGTGATACTGACTTGAGTGAAAATCTACCTATGGGTTTCTCACAACCAAATTGTGAATAGCACCAGATCTGATCACCATCCTGGACGAAAAAACTGATATCGAGCTACCAGATGAGGTCTCATCAGTCCTATGACCTGACTGCTATGATAGTCTCACGCAGTATGATCAGATACGGAGATCACCAGGCATCACCAACCATATACTCAGATCCAAGCTCAGCAATCCTGACGATTTTGCAGCCATTTTTGCAGCTATTGCTTCTCAGACACAATATTTTTTTGATCATTATACAGGGTTCAAAATCGGTATCACAGGCACCAAAGGCAAGTCTCAGACCTCCACTGTATGTTATCTTACGCTCCAGCAAGCAGGTCTAGATGTGAAGATAGTAGGCAATATCGGCAAGCCGGTGTTTGATATTATAGATTTTGATGATCAGCCGGACTATGTGGTGTATGAGATGTCGAGTTTTATGCTTGAGTCTTTGGGTGATTTTGCGTTGGATATAGGCGTGTTCAATACCTTGTATTCTACCCACACATCAGAGCACGATGGATTTGATTATTATGTGCAGGCCAAGATGAGACTGGTGGATGCTAGCGGTGCGATACTGCTCTGACATCAGACAGTGCAGGCACTCGCAGAGCTAGATATCCAGACACCTGCAGATCAGACTGTGATATATGGTGCTGATGGGTATTATCGTTTTGTAGACTGAGATCCGAGTGGAGTGTTTTGGGTGTGAGATGAGGCGGTACTAGATGATAGCGGTATGCTCATCCAGTGATACCACAATAGGACCAATTTTTGTAGTGTGCTGGGGATATGTGATATGCTAGATGTAGATCTAGCTCATCTCCAGACGGTACTACAGACCTTTGGCTGACTCGAGCATAGGATGCAAAATCTCGGTATATATCACGACATCCTCTGGATCAATGACGCTATCGCCACTACCCCACAAGCTACTGCAGCAGCACTGGATACCTATACAGATCAGGTAGATACCCTGCTATATGGTGGTATAGAGTGAGAGTACGACCACACTATCATTGTAGATCGCATCATCCAATATGGTATAAATAATCTTGTCCTATTTCCCGACAGTGGACATCATATCAAAACCTGACTACAAAAATCCTGATATTCAGCGAATATCCTAGAGACTTGTGAGATGTCAGAAGCAGTCGCTTTTGCAAAAAAACATACCGCATCAGATGCGATATGTCTCTTGAGTTGTGGCTCACCGAGCTTCTCGTGTTGGAGTGGATATAAGGAGAAGGGGGAGTTGTTTAAGTCATCTATTTCTAATCCCTAATTCTGTACTCTGTACTCAATATTCTCTATTCTTTTTCTTACTTATAAAACCACCGCTTATAAAACAACTCACCTAAGATAGAAAACATATTCGTGAGTTTTTGGCCTTTGTCTTTGGAATAGTCGGTATATGCTATAGTCACAGGCACTTCTTGATAGTGTAGATTATATTCTGCTATCAGATTTTCTAGCTGTGAAGCGTGAGCCATACGATTTGAAGTTATTTTTAATTTGTGTAGTGCTGAGACTTTGATCATCCTGTAGCCGTTGTTGGTGTCTGTGAGGTGAAGTCAGACAAAAATCCTCATAAACAGCACTTGGAGCCTTTTGTGTCGCCTACGATGCGTCTCCATACCGGTCGTGGATCACAGTATCCTGGATCCCAGCACGATATCCAGCTCAGGATCTGTATGGAAGGCATCCACAAACTGTGCTATATCCCTCACATCGTGCTGTCCATCTGCATCAAAATGTACTATATACTGAGTCTGCGGACTATGAGTCAATATCCAGTCTGCTCCCGTCTGCAAAGCAGCTCACTGTCAGAGATTGATCGGATGAGTGATGAGGACAACTTGCTGTGCCGATATCTGGTTTGTGAGCGAGGTAGCGAGATTCACTTTATTCTGTCCATCATCTACCACGATCGCTACATATCCAGCATCTATCACTCACTGCACCGTACGCACCACCGTCTCATCCTCACCGTAGCTAGGAATCACAAAAATAATCTCCTCTCACGATACGTCACCTGAGGCGTTGTGCAATGCTAGTGATCTCGCGAGCTGGGTTCTTTCTTCGTCACGCTTGGTGAGCGAGTTTCGCATCTCTATGTATCCATATGTCAGGAATATGATAGCCAGATATACAATCAGATCAGCACCTCTCGCAAGTCCAAATATCTGACCAAATCTATCCAATAAATCATTGTTGAATCAAAAAAACACTATCGACCCTACTCCACCACCAAAAATTAAAAAATGCAAAAAGGTAAACTTTTTTCTCTGGTACAGATCCAGTGCAAAAAGCATAAAAACCACTCAGGTGACAATAATGATGATTTCTAGTCGAGTCATTTTTTAACGTGTAAAGTATGAAGTATAAAGTGTAAAGTTTTGCGATGAAGTCTCAGCGGATAGTTCAAACAAATCTAGCAGTAATTATAGTATATCGATTATAAAACTGAACTATATATTTCATCTCACGAGACCGTCAAATAGTAGTTCATATTTTATAATTACGTCGATATACTACGTAGTGAATACACCTAAATTTAAAGTCTATTTACTATATGTAAGATGTTGATATGTAACCTGACTGGATCCTTCGGTCGTTCCTCCCTCTGGATGACTATAAGCTACACCAACTTCCTTATTCTTCTTTCTTAATTCTTAATTCTTTTTTCTCATCCCACCACTTTCACTTTCAGCTCCTTTGTAGCAGTTTTGACGACAAATTCATCATCAAGTTGGAGACTTGTGATCTGATCGGAACTGAGAAACTCTCAATCTACGTCTGTGAGGAGTGCGTAGCCATGTTGGAGTATGCTAGCTGGATCGTGTGAGGAGATAGAGGTGTATCGCAGCTGTATATCAGACTGTATCTGTGTGATGCGAGTATGTGTCAGAGACTGTATGTCATCATAGAGTCAGTTTATCAGCTGAGTATATGATGAGAGCCTGGATGTGCCGATGTCTTGTATATCTGCATATAGCTCATCTATAGTCTCAGATCGCTGATCTAGATATGATATGAGCATGTATGCCGCGTCTGTGGGAGTCTTGGATGAGTGGTAGACTATCTCATCCAGGATGCTTTTGTCGGTAGTATGTCATATAGCCAGGAGGACTGGTACGCTAGAGTTGCATATTGCCTGGGCTATGTGGAGATCGTTTTGTCGGACGATACCATCTCATCAGCCTCATCATCTCAGTAATGCTATCGCTGTATATGGTATTTTTGCTGTTTGTATCTTGTCTGCTATTTTGCCAAATGCGAGTGGGACTTCTTGTTTGGCTGCGTTGCCATGGACGGCGCTGGGGTAGATATCTAGGGATATATCATAGTCGCTCTCATCACATACTGATACAAAATCCTTGAGTCATTCGGAGGTGCGACCAGAGATCACGGCTATACGGATAGGTGGGACTCAGAGTTGTTTTTCTTTGTTGTGCGTATATATACCTGCTGTCTGGAGAGAGGATCTGATAGTTTGTTGTTGTTTTTTGGCTTCTCATAACGTAAACTCACTAGAGATCTCATCGATACTGAGAGAAAACCCCCATTGATGGTGGAAGTTGCATTTGGCTGACATCATCAATGTCTTGCCGATCAGATCATCCAGATTCAGCTGTGTATGATGCACAAAATCAGCTACTATATGTTGATCCCAGATGATCCCTCTTGCTTTGGCTACGACTTCTCAGCGAGTATTGTACTGGATTAGATCGAGATAGTAGCGTGACTTGTGTTTTTTTATTTTGCCGATCTCCGCCGACACCCAAAACTGAAACTCAAAAAACACCTCGCGAAATCCCTCCTCTACGATATGCACTATTTGCTGGAGACTATATGTTGGTTTCATTACTTAGAGTGTAGTGTTTTTGAGGGTTGAAAAAAGGCAAACTGAATTTCAGTTTGCCTTTTTTTACTACCCTGTGTTATTTCAAAGGTAGGATACATCTAGAAATCAAAATACTCTTTAGTGTACGATATCTAGAATTTTCAGCATACATGTTTTGCTGTAGACAAGCTACTACATCTGTTATTTCACGTAATTGGCCTTGTAGTTCAGCCTTCCACAATTGAAGTTTTGGGTTTGTGAGATGTTGTGACTGAAGTATTTCAACTCCTTTTTTTGGATGCTTCTCTAGCAATACATGTTCTAAATCATTCACAAATTTTTCCAGATCCGATATGGGTACTTTGAGATCTACCACTGGACATTGCTTGGATGTAGTTGCGTATCTGAGGTACACAATAAAGCAGAACAAGAAGAGAACAAAAGAGCCAATATGGATGAAGTGAAATCCAGTAATGAGACCTTCATTTTTTGGATTACATACAAACAACATAAGAAATAATGCAAGAGATCCGACAGCTACTCCTCCCCACATTGATTTCATGTCTGTATTGTTTTGCCAAATACTTTTAAGTTTTTGATTTTTTTGTTGATGCTCGGCATACACCGTAAGCTGTTTTCTGATTTTTGTTATATTGTAATTCATAATAAATATTTTTTTGTTTTTTCAATAATTCATCAAAAATATAGTATCCATATAACAAACACTGTCAACACAAAATACTCCAACTTGCATTCACAAGCTTTTTTTCTATAAAAAAGCACTCTCAAAGTGAATAATCTAATATCAAGTTGTGATATGAATTTTTAGTCTCTCGCTGTCATGTGATCATCTCGGTCTCAGTGGTGAATAATTGTTAGCAGTATTTTTTGACTTATATTGACTGGTTGTGCAACACCTCTACACGCTCCTCAGTGATTTTTTGCCAAAGTCGCAGAACAATTGCCAGATCACACATTGGTACAATACAGTCAACTATTGGATACCTATCCACATTTTGAGCAAACACAAGTATTGGAAAGCAATTTTTTGGTCAATCCAGAATTGTTTGGATTTGCACTGAGTGGCTCCAATCAACTGTTGTGAGATGCATATATCACCGTAGCATCCAAATGAGAACAGAATATGATGCAACACGACATACTTCTCCAAGCACATATTGATGGTATAGTAGAACTCAGAGACACTGTGTCTATAGATATATCAATCGAACTTACCTTGTTGGAGACTCCCACAGCTGATTATCTATTGATAGAGTGATTGGATCTCAAACAGACAGGAAAAACTGTGGATAGTCTAGATATATGGAAGATGGTATTGGAGACACAGATAGGAAAATGGCTTACTCGATCGGAGATAGAGCAAGCTAGATACTTAAGTCCCTACCGACTATTTGGGCGTCTGCAACAAGATAGCAAAAAAACGCATATGCTACCGGATCCAAACGACACATCGACTCGATTTGCGATGTCAGAGTGAGACACCATAGCTATCGAAGATACGATACAAAATAATATGGATGATATCTCTCTCTCACTGATACCAGAAAAAATACAAGCTCACATACAGATGCTCTCTGATGGTGTCTACTCAATCAATGTAAAACTATCTAGAGAGTATGCCGCATCTTTTGATGGACAGTGGACTATAGATACGACCAATACGTCATCCCAAACTAGGCTTATATGACAACTCCGTTTTGCTGCTGGAGTAGAAGCCAATTTAGAATACAAAAAAGACCGATCTGGACGCACACAAGCAATGGACGTATTACAGTTACCTGACTATTTTGTATCTTGAGATAAGGTGTTTGAATAGATCTAGCTGTTTTGGTGTCTGAGAAAACACGATCCACATACAGAGTCATAGCTCACATCTACCCCATCGATAGCGATCTGATGCCCATCAAACACAGGTGTTCCATCTACAAGTCTCATGTTGTATAGAGCTTTTTTGCCGCATCTACATATGGTCTTGAGTTCTTCTATACTATGTGCGATCTCCAGCAGTCTCGTGCTCCCCCCAAATCCCTGCATCACAAAATCTGTACGTATACCATAGCATATCACAGGTATATCCTGCTCCAACGCTATACGCCACAAACTATCCACTTGATCAGACGTCAAAAATTGCGCTTCGTCTACGAGAATACAATCACTCACGATACCCTCCAGTATCTCGCCTAGGTCATCATCTGGCTGTATCACAAAATCAGTCTCTCTAGAGATACCTATCCTAGACGATATCTGCGATCCAGACTTGGTATCTACAGCAGGTTTGATGATCGTAGGTGTCATATCACGCTCACTATAGTTGTGAGCTACCTGCATCAGCGCAGTAGATTTGCCCGCATTCATCGCACTGTATCTAAAATAGAGTTTGGCCATATATAAGAGAGATTTAAAGACATATCACTCAATCATAATGTTGTCATCCTGAGCGAAGTCTGAAGCGAAGCGTAGGACGAAGTCGAAGGATCTCAATAAGTTATAATCCAGCCTCTCGAGATTCTTCATTTCGTGATGGTTTTTTGAACCATCCCTACATTCAGAATGACGTATTCTTTGTCATGCTATCACACCTTACAACATCTCCAGCTCAAATCCATCTGCTGTATCCTGTACACTCCATCATGCATCAGTGATCTGATCTCTGAGTGAGTCAGCTAGCGCTCGGTCTTTAGTTACTTTTGCTTCTAGGCGTTGTTGTGCTAGGTGTTGTATAGCTTCTGGAGCTTCTTGATTTCATTTTTCCAACAACTCCTCTACTCATTGTCTGAGTCCAAGTTTGAATATATGGTCATCTAAGTGTAGTATATCAGCAATATCCTGGTCACTAGGATCGGCCAAAGCAGAATTTATCTCACTAAATGACTGTACCATATCTAGATCATCCGCTAGTATAGTAGATATTTTTTCAAACAACTCTCATGTAGTATTTGACTCTACTATCTCGTGCTGTGAGATTTTTTTGATGAGATTAGTTCTCGTAGCCTTCGCAGCATCCAACGCTTCCCAAGTAAAATCCAAGAAACTTCTATAGTGTCCTGTAAAATAAAAATATCTCAGATCCAATGCATCGTATCATTTGGCTACGATACTAGCCACACTTAGATCATCTCATTTTGATTTGGATACTTTGCTACCTCATATCTGCAAAAACTGTCCGTGCATCCATCGATTGACCCATTTGGAGCATCAGAGACTACACTCTGCTTGCGCTATCTCATTGGTATGGTGGACGGTGATATGATCTACTCATCCAGTATGGATATCTATATGGTCTCCTAACTCTGCACTAGCCATAGCACTACATTCTATATGCCATCCAGGGAAGCCATGTGTTGCTAGCTCATCCTCTGTGAGGTCAGCTTTCTTTACCCACTGGAGGTCTGACTGATACTCACTCTGAGAGACAAATCTCTCTGGATCAAAACCATCCTGCACGATCATATATCACGCTCTGTCTCATGTGTATACTCGCTCCATCGATCTTTCTTCTCCCTCACGAGAAAACTTCCATAGCGCAAAATCCGAGAGGTTACTCTTTTTTGAGCTATCTATTTTGGCTCCGTCCACTCTATGGTCAGAATTCATCCCTTCAAAATCTAGCTGAGCGAGCTTGCCATAGTCGGCGACCTTGCTAGTATCCATATATACGCCGTCTCACTCTATGATGTAGGTATATCATTTGTCAGTGAGCGTCTGTACCATCTGGATCTGCTGAGTCATATACTCAGTGGCTCTAGTGTACGTATCTGGTGGTGTGATCTGAAGTTCATCACTATATTTTTTGAAATTTGCCTCGTACATCCTTGCTACTTCTCGGACGGTTTTTTGTTCTCTCCTCGCGCCTTTTTCCATTTTGTCTTCTCACTGATCGCCATCGTCGGTGAGATGTCATACATCAGTGATATTCATCACACTCTGCACCTCATATCAGCCGATATGCGTCAGGACAGACTTGAGGAGATCTACAAACACATATGCCCTCATGTTACCAATATGAGGGTCACCATATACCGTAGGACCACAGGTATAGAGCTTTACTTTCTTGTTTTCTTCATCTATCGCCACAAACTGGTCTTTGGAGCGAGTGAGGGTGTTGTAGAGAGTTATGTGCATAGATATGTCATCTTTAGATAAAGTTTTTATGTAGATCCTGAGCGATCAATAGATTTTTCTTTGCCAAATTGTATGTGGGTTTAATATGTAATTCCAGCGCTGTATCTTTATTTTTCTCTGCTTCCTTGTTTAGATTCTCTAGATTGAATAAATCTATTACTCTCATTGCGGATAATTTCGATACATGTTCTGTCATTTCTACCCTTAAAACACTCAATGAACCGATAATATTACTATATAGTGATTCTGTAGATTTTTCTTTCTCTGTCGTTGCAATTCTTATTTCATTATCAATATGATCAACTTGAGTTGTTTCGATATCTAGAGATTCTTTTATAGAACTTAAGCGTTGAGATAGATCCTGCAATCAAGGCATATCCTCTCAATCATTAATACTCGCAACATTTTCACGACTTTTTCAGATATTTCTAGCAAGTTTATTTATTGTATCATATCCACAAATTTTTTCGAGATCTTTTCTGATGCTAGAAAATTCATTCAAAATCTTCATTCAATCTCATATAGTTGGAGTATTTTCCATTCTTATATCTTAAGTCTTAAATCAGAATACACCACCTTATGTTTCTAGTTTCTAAATTCTAACTTCTAGCCTCTAATTTCACTCTCCACAATTCTCCTGCACCTTCGCAGCATAGTCTTTGACATATCATTGAAACTCCTGCAATCTTTCTTTGTATTGTGATGAGCTGAGCGATTGCATATCTGAGAATCTTTTTTCTGCTATGGTGATAGAGTTTGTGTCTAGGCATTCTCCGTCTTTCATTGTAGTTATAAGATCACTGAGCATTCTTTCCATTTGCTGTTTATTTTTGGTGTATTCGCCATTTCCTCATCTGATATTGGATATGAGGACCTCTACCTTGTCTATCATCACTTCTATCCCAGCAAATATCGATGTCTTCTCTGCAGGATGTGATTTGAGATAATTGAATGCAAAAATCAGCAAAATGAGTCAGACAATCATTTCTATAATATTCATACGCACTCTTCATTTTTTTTCTACATATTTTTCTTGAAGCTCTTGCTCCTTTTTGGTTATATCCATCATATATCGCCTCATAAAAACCCAAAAATAACTAACTCACGAGCGATTGCAAATGGAAGCTACTCAATCACCACTCACTGACCAGGCTTGAGCACTTTGGGTACCGCATGATTACCCAGCATCACTTCTCTGGCAAATTTCATATCATCGGCCTTGATGACATCTCGAGTATTGTAGTGTATGGGTACAGCATACTTGGGCTGTATCCAGGAGGTAGCGATGATCGCATCATCTACTCACATCGTGTATCTATCCCCTATCGGCAAAAACGCCACATCTATGTCATAATACTCACCCAACAGCTTCATATCCCCAAACAATCACGTATCCCCTGCGTGATAGATGGTATATCATCCTACAGTGATGATCACCCCACTAGCTACAGTTGTGTATCCTGAGCTCATATCAGCTACTCAGCCACCATGTCGCGCCTGAAACAGCTTCACCCCATAGCCGTCATATTCCACAGATCATCATATGCCTTGCGTACTGACGTTTTTTAGTTTGAGCTTATCGATAAAATATTGTCACAGCTCAAAACTAGTGATAATAGGACAATCATATCTCGCTGATATCTGTGCTGTACATCATATATGATCATCATGTCAGTGAGTCACGATCACCGCAGTCACTGGAGTTTCCAATACTTGCTCTACGGACACATCACACTGACTATTGCCTTCTACAAAAGGATCTATCAAAAGTCTCTGGTCTCACGAAAGTATCTCGACAAACGAATGTCAGTGAAAAATTGCTTGCATGTGATGTGCTATGGAATGATAAATAGGGCGATATATTTTAACTTACTATCCGTCAGATGAAAAGTTGCTGACTCATGTATTGGAAATCAGAAAAGCGTATGGCAAGTATATAACAAAAGAAGAATTAAAAGCTATAAATAATTGTAAAATACTTTTACACAACAGTCAAATGATTTTATTTCAAATTACTTGTAATAATATAATTGAGGGGTATACAGAATATGTAATTACATTATTTTCAATAAAACACATAAACGTAAGCTTATGAAAAAGTTATTATTTACAGGTCCTCAGCCCACTAAAAAAGATTGGGTTGCGCAAGAAAATCGTTTTCATCTAGGCTATGCTCATTTTCGACAAAAAGCTGGATTGACTCTCGAAGAGGCTATCGCTGCCACAGGATTAGAAAATCTTGGAGACATTGAGTCTGGAAAAGCTGTACCAAGTCACTATGAGGTTATTATGCATGTAATTGCTCCTACCTATGGAGTCACAACTCATGACATTATGAGCTATCATATGACATTGGATGACACAATTTTCCCTGCAGAATGTCTTACGATGTCGATCGAAGGCTATCTAACAATGAAGCAATACAGAGAATTTGTAGCAAACAATGGTCATCAGTTAGAAATGAAGCAATTAGCTGGCGAAAGGGACGCTATTCTCGCTGCCCATGGATTTGGAGCTGATGCACAAGCATTGCTTGCAGCTTAAGCAGAGGACCAAAAAATTTATAAGAGATTAGATCAATGATCTAGTCTCTTTTTTTTATTCTACAAACTACTGATAAACTTATCTTTGACGCTAATATCAGCGAGTGATTTGTATGCTATCCTGTAGAGCTCTCTGAGATCTTTGTAGGTCACGAGGTTGAGCACTGACTTAATATCTCATCGCTTGTATGCACCAGTAAATCACTCTCCATCTATCACTGACACATGGTCAGGATCTCCATTGTATTCTAGGAGAAAATACGTGATATCCTTGTCTATCCCGACTTGACCGTTTGTATTGGTGAGGAGGAGTGAGAGCGTGTCTAGTTTTTTTCTGGCGGTGAGGTATTCTTTGCCGAGTCACACTTCTTCTCACACTTCTCTGATAGCTGCCTGTTCTTGAGTTTCTCATTTTTGGATTTTACCTTTGGGTGCGATTCGTTCTATTTTTTTGGACAATGCAAATCTCTTGACCATCAAAAACAATGGTTCTCAAGATTTTTTGTCGATGTGATATACGACTCATCATGCGCTATATACTTTGGTCATATGTGATGTTGTTGTGATAAATTGATGAACTAATGAGCCCTAATAGGTGCACTATGCCTATGCCAAATCTTTCAAAAATTGTGGTGCTATAAAGTCTGGATGCTGTACGATATCTTCAATTTTTGTATTCTCGATGTTTCTAGCAATATCTGCTTTTTCTTTTATTTGTTCTTCATTATATTCCTTATATTGTTCATATTTGGTAGATTTATACACCACGCTAGATTTTACCGATTCCAATTCATCTTTGATTTTTGTGTTTTCTTGCTGACTCAAAGCGAGTTTTTCTAGATATGTAGTCTGGATCTCATCCAACTTATTTAGCTTATCTTCTATCTGTGCGGTTTTTTCTGACTCGTCCAATCAGGATGATTGCAACGCTTCTATATCTCATCTCAGTGAGTCCATCTCAGACTTGAGATCAGACAGTACCTGTGATACATCGATCTTACCGAGATCTTCGGTATTTTTGTTGATCTTACTATCATGTGAGCCATCAAAGACGTCTTTCATCAGCTAGTGATATAAATTCGTAAAAAATAAGATTTTCAGTTAGGTCTCGCTAGTGCCTATCATTTTTTTTAGGATGTTGATGTTTCTTTTGTGATCTACTCTACTAGGTCAGATGACCGAGACCACCGCATCATAGCCATTGACTTCCATCTTAGTATATACGATTGATATCATCTTTTCTCTACTTTCCAATATCGTATAGTAGACCTCTCATCTTTTCATCATCTTGGCGTCCAGCGTCTGTACGAGCTCTTTGGATTCGATAAACTTGATCAGATATCTGGTAGTCTCACGATCCTCTGTATGAGAATCCTTGAGTAGATTGTTGATACCAAGATAAAAGTACTCATCTTCCTTGAGAAATCAGACCGCCGCTCCATCTACATACTCACCCAACGTCTCCACTACTGATCTCAGGTCGTTTCTAGCATAATCCACATCAAACTGCACTTCGTCAAACTCGTCCTGCTCCTTGTCTATCAATGCTGACATATAATTGGACAATCATGCAACAGTCGGCACTCTCCCACTGCTGTCATATGGCTGATACAACAATCATTCTTTTTCTAGGATGTTGAGATATTTTCTGATCGTACTAGGTGCGTAGTCCACCGACTCCAAAGAATTCAAAAATTTGGATCAAATCGGATCGCCTTTGCCGATATAGTGATCTATCACCACCTTGAGTAAA
>CALHCH010000079.1 GCA_937930555.1 Candidatus Absconditabacterales bacterium
GGGATATGAATATATAAGGATAACATAATCGAGAGATAACCTAGTAAATAACTGCTTATTCGTCAACCGTATGATAATGATTCATACGGTTTTTTCATTATGAAGACAAACTTTCTTGTCATGAGTATTGATAATCGTTTGGGTCTTTAATAACAACATTTCTTTTTGTGGATTCTTTCCATCCACATCGCTCCATTCCAAAGTGGAGCTACGAATCACGTTATTGTTTTCTCATATGCTATCCTATTCAGATAGCGAGAAAACACAACACTACTACCTACATTTACCTAGTGACGTAAGTTTGGCGACTTAAAACTGGGGTTCACTATTCGTCGCCGAAGCCCCAGTTTTTATTTTTTGTTTAATCCCATGGCAAGACCAAGGAAAAACAATGCAGAGTACTTCAGTCATGATGCTAACATGAGATCCGACAGGAAGATCATCGCTCTCAGGTCTAAGTTCTGACTAGAAGGGTATGCAATTTGGAACATGTTGCTCGAGACGCTTGCTTGAGCAGAAAACTTTACCGTGTCCTACTCTCCTCTGGAGATCGAGTTACTTGCAGGTGACTTCTGACTTGATGCAGAGGTATTTGATCAGATCGTTCGTTATATGGAGAAGATCAATCTCATTACTCTGGTTGATGAAGTTATTACGTGTCCGAAGCTGATTGAGAGACTCGAACCTCTCCTGAATAAGAGGAAAAGGTACAGAGAAAGGACTGAATGAGTTTCAGACGACCAAAACTATGCTGGCGAAAGTGGTGAGGAGGTTATGGACAACCAAAACGAAGTTTTGGAAACAGAAACCATAGTTTCCGAAGAAAAAACACCACAAAGTAAAGTACAGCATAGGAAAGTAAAGAAAAGGAAACAAAAGAAGAAAAATCACTCACGTGATTTGGGGCGTGCGTGAAAAATTATTTTGAATTTGACTCCTGATCAGAGGAAAGAGCTGACAGATGAGTATGGAGAATCAATTGTGAAGAAGTATGAGAAGAAACTATTTAATTACATTACGAGCAAGTGAGATCGCTACGATTCTCATTATCACACCCTGCTCGTTCGGTTTGACAAAGACAACATTCAGCCATCAAGAAAATCAAGAGTTATGCACATTTCGCATACACCGATGAGTCAATCACAACGTGATCACGCCAAGAAATGATTGCTAGAGGCTAAGCAAAAGTTGATGAAAAATGTGAGTTAATTTTTAATTATTTTACCCATTTGATTATGGAAATTAAGAAATTTATGCCTCAGGATCATTTCGTGAGATGCACGATTTATGGCTGATCTTGAGTGTGAAAAACTGTATTTGGTGGTACTGCTCCAAAGCCAATCTTTGCTTCATCTGAAGCGTGATTGTTATCTGTAGTATCCACGTTGGGCTATGCTCCTGACTATGTGAATATCACTACCATTTGAGATCTTCAGAAGCTGTATAAGTTCTTGAAAGAGTCTGAAGGTGGTGAGTATGAGACGTTGATTATCGACAGTTTGACTGAGATCAATGAGATCATTAAGACGAATATGGAGAACACGCTTTGACGTGGTCTACAGATCAAAGAATGGTGACAGATTAGCAGGAAAATTAAGAAAATTATTGCTTGATTGAAAGCGTTACCGATGCATGTGATCATCATCTGTCAGGAAAAAATGGTGAACGATGAGGATTCTATTGCACAGATTGTTCCAATGCTGAACTGAAAAAATGCAACCGAGATTGCCTACATGATGGATATCGTTGGGTACATGTACTTAGATAAGCAGGCAGTACGCCATATCACTACCGATCCATCTCCCAAGATTGTGAGCAAGGATAGATCAGGGAAGATTTGACGTGATGCTTCTTTGGACTTCTCTGATTGGGTGTCTGCGATTGCTACGCTCAAAGTTGGTAAGGAAAAGGTTATTCAAGGTTGAGAGCTTTGATGAGGATCAGGAGATGCTAGTTCTGTTCCTGACATGGAGGATTCCAAGAAAAAGAAAAACACCTCGGCAAAAGGTGTTTCAAAGTGAACTCCGAAAAGTTCTGCTAAATCCAATACCAAGATTATAGCAAAAAAGTAAGCCACCACAAGTGCATTGTGGTGGCACATTTTAACTTATTTATACCATTTATTATCATGGATATTTCAAAACTGATAGACGCATACGATTCTTATTTCGGAGATGATGAGATCTTCGATCCTAACAAACTAACTGATGAACAGATTGATGAGATTATTGATATCGAGTCCGATATGGGAAAAGCAGTTGATAGTTTGATCATTGCCAAAAAGCTTCACGCCAACAGGAGGCAGATAGCCGAAAAGAAAGAGAAGCTCGCTAACAAAGTCATAGCAAGGATTCTCAAGAGAATATGAAAACAGGCACGAGAGTCAGAAGATGGTAAAGCAAAGTTTTGTAAGTCACACGTCTTCGAGGTCGATATGGAGAAAATTGCTCCTGAATTCATCAGCCACAATCGATCTAAGATCAATAGTGCTTTAACTAAAGGAGAATCTTTGGATTGAGTAACGGTGACAGATATTAGGTGATATGTTAGAGTTTATTAATTCATATATGTATGCTCAAATTTCTTCAAGAAGTAGCAAAGCTGGAACAGGAAGAGATCTTGAAAGAGAGTGAGAAGATGCATTGGTTAGAGTTACAGTTTTGGAAGCAGTATGTCTTGATTGAGACCTGCTTCTGGATCTGTTACTGATGTATTTGTATCCTATTAGTTCTGTTCGTTACTTTAATTGCTATCTGCTAGATCTGATTATTATACTTACAGGATGCAAATTGACACCTTGCATATGTATTTATAGTTATATTGAGTTTCCGTTTTTGAACTAACAAAACACGAGATAACCCAGTGCAATACTACAGTTAT
>CALHCH010000080.1 GCA_937930555.1 Candidatus Absconditabacterales bacterium
TGTGACAGGAGATGTGACCGAGTATGCAGGCATACAGGCATCTCAAGTAGTCATAGAGTCACCTTTATTTGACTAGCAAATTACAGAATCTATTATTTTTTCTTCTTTAGTCTTACTATTTTTTTGTCTAGTTGAGCTATATCTTTGGTGTAGTCTTGGATACTACTAGTGAGTATCTCCAGATGAGAGACCTCTAGATCTAGATGGTTTTCGAGAGTATCTAGTGAGACTTGCTGAGCGTGGAGTTGTTTTTCGTATTTGATTGCTTCGTCTTTTCTTTTTTTGTCATGGAGGAGTGCTGCGGATTTTAGTGTTTCTTGGATCTGGATATCTAGTTTTACATTACTAGATTTGAGTGATTCTACTACTGTTTGGAGAGCGTTGATATGATCCAGAGTTAGCTTTTGTTCTGGAGAGAGGAGTTTGATCATGTGATGTTTGGTGTTTTTGTGTGCTTGAGTAGTGAGTAGTTCGGATTTTTTTTCTAGAGGTGAGAGAAGTTTTTTTTGATTTGAGATTTTTTGCTTGAGTGAGTCGATTGCTTTTTTGTGAGTTGCCTTTTGCTTGGTGTAGGTTTTGGAAGCTGATGAGATATGTGTCGCGAGTTTGGTTGTTCGCGTTTCTAGGGATTTCATCTTGAGTTTGTGTTTTTTTGTTACTTCCTTGAGTTTTTTTGTGAGTTTGAGGTGTGCAGCAGATTGTTTTGGGTGGATCCTATGGATCAATGCAGTCTGCATGCTCAGCTCCTTGTGTATATCTACGCGATCAGATGTATGAGTTATGTTTTGTTGGATATTGATGCGATCTAGATGGATATCCTTGACCTGTGTCAGATATACCAAAAACTCGTACGCCAGGTGCTGGATATACTCAGCACTAAGCTTGTTGTATAGTTGCACTTCTTTTTGGAGATGTGTTTGGAGTTTGGCTGGAGTGAGGACGAGTTTGTCCATATTTTTTACGCCATCTTGTAGGAGTTTTGCGTAAGTTTTTTGATCTTTGGCGATTGATTTGGCAGAGCTGGTAAGAGATTTTTTTTGTTCAGCCACATACATTTTGGTGCTGTCTTTGTTGGTTTTTTTCCATTCTTGGACATACTGTAGTCGCTCATCTATCTTAGATTGGATGAGGGTGTTTTCTTGAGATTTGGATGCTTCTATAGCATTGATCTGAGAGCTGAGATCATCTATCTTGGATTGGAGATGAGGGATTTTGCTTGTGGTGATATCCTGGATCTTGGTAGTGATGAGTGAGTTATTTTTGGTGATGGCTTTTTGGTGTTGTTTGTCCAGCTCGAGGATGAGATAGGTGAGTTTTTGGGTCTGCGTCACAAGATCAAATTTTGCTGTGATTAGCTCATCATTGTACTGGTGGATGTTTTTTCTCCAGGCTGTGATGTCTTTTGCGATATGGTCAGATTTGGTAGGTGCTAGGAGGACGTGAGATACGAGATTGTCCAGCTCCAGTGCTGATACCTTCATCTCTTGTTGCATATGATTGATACTCATCTGTACGTAGTCTAGATCAGTCTTTTTTAGACGTATTTTTTTGAGGGTTTTTTGTCGGGAGTCTATGAGGGATTTTTGGGTAGATATCAGAGACCCAAACGACGTCATCGAAGTCAGTTGTTGATATATATCCTCCAGTCATTTTTTGAGTTCAGCTACTTTTGTTGGTGGTATTTTTTGGGATCCACATTGAGCCAAAAAAGCAGTGTGTAGCTTGCGTGTGAGCGTAAGATGCTCTGTGATACGCACGTGATCCTGTACCTGCTCTCGGATGTCTTCATGATGAGACATCAGAGGGATGTTTTTAGATACTTTTCTGGAGATGTCTGTGAGTGGTGTGGTGGCTGTATCTACAGCTGATTTTGTGGAGTTTCCTAGATTGGTCAGTCATTTGGATATTGCTTCAAACACCATATTGCACAAAGATTAGTGGATAAATTTGATCTTAGTATAAAGATTGTGGAGGAGTAAAGCAAAATAGAAACCCACAATCCATATGGTTTGTGGGTGACTTGTTGCTATAGTTGGATACAATCCTTGCTAGATATGTAATTTATGGTTCTATGATCTCTGGACCACTACTTTTGGGTACGATACCGAGCTTGAGTTTGACCATAGGTCGGTTTTGTCGGAGCTGCTGGAGGACACCAAATAGGGTAGTGGTGGTGATATATAGACCCACACCGGCTGGCATCGTCCACACAAATCACCCTATCATCAATACCATAAAATAATTCATCATCCCCATCATCTTGGTCATATCGGGCATATTTTCTCATCCACCCATACCAGGTATTTTGGGTGTAGCTTGTTTGCCCCTGAGAGCTGTCATCATCTGCATCTGCCCAAACATCAATAGCCCAGCTACTATAGTCAAGATCAGATTATTGGGAGTGAGGAGATCTATCCCATAAAAATTGGTGATCAAGTTGCTTAGATCGACATCCAGCCCAGTCAAAAAGCTATATGACTCAGCAGGGAGCTTGGACTCAGCGATATCCCTTACGGTATAAAACAATCCCAAAAATACCGGTATCTGTATCAGCATCGTCATACATCCCTTGAGAGGATTGTTGCCTGGCGTCTTCCAGAGCTTCATCATCTCCTCAGACATCTTTTGTGGATCATCAGCATATTTTTCTTGGATTTCCTTCATCTTGGGTTGCATATCACCCATACCCTTACCCATATTGGCAGCGGCAGCAGAGTTTTTGATGAGTAGCAATCTAATAAACAAAGTCAGCAATATAATCGCCCAACCGAGATTGCCACCCAATGCAGCAAGCAACAACAAAAGTATGTTAAAAATCGGTCTTTTTACTATCTCGATTCGGAGTATGGAGAGTGGATTCATTGTATGGTAGATTTTTAGATTAAAAGATTTTTTAGATTATTGAGATCACTAATCAATCACTTGTTTTTGATCTTGTTCATACGCATTTCTTGCTTTGATATATGCAAGATCAAGCTTTCTATATAGATTTTTTATTCTCAATGGCTGATTTTCTCTATCTGTAAGAACTAAACTTTTTACTGATTCGAAATCACCGGTATCTTCATTTACACAATCTCGATCTTCTGTATTGACCAAAAAAGTAGCTCATTTTTTGCTCACGACAGTTAATGTTTCTTCTAAATCATTTTTCACAATACTAATACTCTGTATTCTCAGTGATTTTTTATCTATAACATCTATTACTTTCTGTAGATCAAGCATTAAATTATTTTTTGTAAAAATGACAAGTCATCGCATCATCAATATTGCGCATCAATGCATCCAGCGTGTTGCCATCAGTGATGATAGAATTGTCAGTCCAGGTGATAGTAGCAGTATATCGACCTGACTCATATGTGATCGAGATCTCTGGCTGTGGAGATGACATAATCAAATAATAAGAAAATGAAATACAATGCGATCAGTGTAGTGATGTTGTGGAGCAGGGCAAGTGGAGGTGGTATTTGATTTGTAATCTCGGGGGATATGGATACATATATGGTATCTATAGCAGTAATTTACCTAGCATATACCTATGGCGTGATTGTTCAAACATAAATTACTAAGCTCAAAAATAGCTGATCTCCAAGTTCCTGACTTAGAGAGCAAAGTTCAGTTGTTACAAAATCGATATGATGCTCAGAAATCTTGATCATTAGAAAAGAAAACTGAGACTGAATGTGAACAAGCATTTAATGATGATGTGTTTAAGCAAGTGCTATGATATACTTCATATCCAAGCAATCCCTTTACTATAGACCCAAAGTGAAGAACACAGACTAGCTGACAAAAACCTGATGCTATCTTGTGACACTATGATCCTGATGAGACAGATTCTCACAAGCATACGCAGGTGGTAGTAGAGATTAAAGACGCCAAGACTCCCTTAGATAAGTCACAGAAAAGAGAATGAAACCTGTCTCCAGTACAACAAGGGTTCAAGTATAAACCACAGTATCAAAACTGTAAGCGAGTAATAGCTACTAATTTCATAGAGATCAGATTGTATAAAGATACGCTGATAGATTTTGAGATACGAACACTAGAAGATTTAGTAGATCCGAGTAATGACTACGAGAATTTCAAAAAGTTTTGGTGGTTGTTAAATGCTGATCACTTGATATCCAAGAAAGGTCCATCTACTACTGAAGCTCTCCTAAGTGAAGTAAGGATAGAACAAGAAAAGATCACTAAGAAGTTC
>CALHCH010000081.1 GCA_937930555.1 Candidatus Absconditabacterales bacterium
ATACACTACATCAGCCGCTTTTTACGTCTACTACCGTGAGACTCACACCGTTGATCACGATACTTCATTTGGGTATGATCAATGGATCAAAACGCTCATCAAAAGCTATACTCACCTTCAACGAACCATCCTCCTGAGTGAGGAGATCGGTGACCGTGCCAGTGGTGTCTATATGTCCGGTCACCACATGACCATCTAGTCTCTCTCACATCTGCATACCCAGCTCCATATTGCAGTGATCTCAGATCTGCTTGGATCATAGTGTCGTGAGATCCAGACTCTCCTGCATAGCAAAAAAACCATATCTCTCATCCTCTATCATCTCTACCGTCATACATGCACCATCGTGCGAGACACTCTGTCAGATATGCAATACCACATCATCAGGCTTACTCAACACAAAATGTCCACCATCTCTATCCAATATCTCCACTTGGTGTGTCACAATACCCGTAAACATCCGTATATCATCATACAAATAAAAATGTAGTAATATTAGTCAAAGTATCTGTACAATACTCATACTTGTCTAAGATACAAGCACCTACAAAAGACAAAGCACACAAAACGTAAAGTAGAACATCAAAAATACTCACAAGTCAACTCAAGCACACAAAACACGTCTTGATTTCTGACAGCGTATGAGTAAAAATCGTGATATGAAGCAGTCGCAAGACTCATATTCATACACAAACTATCAACACTGGTACGAACATGGAACACATAAATCTAAACCTCCGATAGCTTGAACACCTATCGGTCGTACACAAAGAATCCCGGACTCCTTATAGGCCAGGATTTTTTGTTTGTACAAAAAAAACACTAAACGCATGCCAACGGCTGTCATCTCGACCGTAGCGAAGAACACAGTGATGAGTGGAGTGGAGGGATCCATTGTGAAAGTACACAAACACAGTACTAGACTATACCCTAAAGGGCATAGTTGTACATCACAACTGACTGCTTTAGCTGTCAGTATATGGTAGATACGTCATCCAGAGGGAGGAACGACCGAAGGATCCAGGCAGGTAGCATCTAGCGATGAAGAGGCAATATTCAATAAGAGGTTGTGGTATTGCCGCTTGTGAGAGTGCACAAACACAGTACTAGACTATACCCTAAAGGGCATAGTTGTGCATCACAACTGACTGCTTTAGCTGTCAGTATATAATAGATACGTCATCCAGAGGGAGGAACGACCGAAGGATCCAGGCAGGTAGCATCTAGCGATGAACAGGCAATATACAATAAGAGGTTGGGATATACGCTGAGGGAGATTATTTTTGTCATCGAATTTTTGTCACATCTCTCTTGCATCACCCAACCATATCCCTATCTTCATCTCCAGTAAAACGTGGTTTTGACTCATATACTATATATGTATCTACACAAGCACTGAGCCGACTCTCTCATCATCATAGCCCAGCTATGATGTAGCTGTCGTCCTCATGTTGTTGTACTCTAGTTTGTTCTAGAGTTTTTTTATTGTTTATTATTTGTCATGAATCAAAAACTCCTAGAATGCAAACATCGTAAAATAACTACAAATCCGATACTAGGTAAAATAACAAATAATACCTGAATGATCAACGATATCGTAAAAAAAACGACTGAAAATAGTCTCTCAAGCACACTCATGGTGCTAGAAAAATATGTTGATGATCTGGAAAATAAGACAGAGCGATCAAGCTTTTTGTCAAAAATGAAGTTACTTCCAAAAAAAGATCAGGTGCATATCCTCAAAAAATGACATCTCTATCCTCACTTGATAGATGCCCCAACTGACATAAAATCTCATCAAGAGTTTGTTGCACAAAAAGGATTTCAAACCTTGCAAGAAATAATAGATGTATTTAGCCTGGAAAAGAGAAATATACCTATCGTAAATTCTATCAAAAAAGAACAGGAGGCTTTAGTTGCTTAAAACTACCTCACTCTCCTCCTCCAAAACTGCCACCATCTCTTTCTTCTCACGATCTGAGATCCGTCTCAGATTGGGGTTTTGGGTACAAATACCATATAGTACAGACTCGGTATCACAAACAACGTCATCGCCGATCCGGCAAACAATCCAAAGATCATCGTATACCCCAGTCCAGCCCAAAACTCATCCTGGAGTGCAATAGGCAGTACTCAGAGTAAGGTCGTAAGCGTAGTGAGAATAATCGGCTGAAGCCTAGATCTCCCTGCCTCTATGATAGACTCAAACGTATCTACTCAGTGGCTCAAGTTTTTATTGATCTTGTCGATAAAAATAATCGCATCATTGACCACAATACCCGTGAGGGCGATAAATCATATCCCAAACGGCATAGAGTATGGGTTGCCTGTTGCTCGTAGTCATATATTGACTCACAGGAGAGCGAGTACCACCGAGTACAATATGATCGCAGGCTTGCGAAACGAGTTGAACTGCAGTACCAATATCACCAACATCAAAAATAGCGCTATCACGAGTCATTTGACTGCCGCAGCGATCAGCTCGGCGTTTTCGTCACTCTCACCCGCCGCATCAAAACTCAATCCATCTGGGAAATTGTACTCTTGGGCTCGATCTGCAAATTCGTTTTGGATCACTGTCCCTTGTCTGATGTATTCTGGTTCTAGATCAGCATCGACCTTAATAGCGATCTTGGTCTCAGCTCTAGAGATCTCACCTACAGAGTTGTCTACACTATAGTCCATCACCTCACTCACCGGGATCAGTCCGTTGGGCGTGATGATCATAGTATTGGTGATATCAGAGGGACTCACCTGATCCACAAAACTATCATACAAGACCTTGATATCCGCATCGATACTATCTATTGTGATCGACCCAGCATTGGCACCATTGAGTGCTACTCATAGCTGACTGGTCACATCGCTAGGCGATATACCCAGTGTAGAGAGCTTGGCACTATCAAACGCAAAAATAAACTGACCTGGCGTATCTTTGGAAGAGATGGACACATTTTTGGTCCCGTCCACCCCACGCAGATGAGCGGCAAATTCTTTTGATACCTGGACGAGTTGAGAAAACTTTGTATTGTCGTCTGCGGTGAGTCTGAGTCATACAGGCTTGCCTGCTGGAGGTCAGCCTTGCTCTACCACTGTCTCCACTACCAGTCACTCTCTGGTGAGGGCAGATAGATTTTCTAGCGTCTCTTTTTCTATATCAAACACCTCTCTCATTCATCTAGATCTCCTCTCATCTAGATCTATCAGCTCGATGGTGGCATTGAGTGTGTTGCCAGCTACACTGAGTGAGTACTGATCTAGCTCTGGTATCTGAGAGAGCTGTGACTCCACCAGTGGTATATACTCAGCAGTCTGTTCCGTCGTCGCGCCAGGCACGTTTTCTACACGTATCACAAACACCCCTTGATCACCACCAGGAAACAAGGTAAATCATATCTGAGGCGACAGCACAAAAAATGTCGCAAACAACGCCACGATAGGCAGTATCACGCTCAGTATCCTAGTTTTTTTGCTACTCAAAAATTTTCTGAGGACTTTTTCGTATCGTCTACTTAGGCTATCTAATGCACGTTGACGGAGTGATTTGGTAGCGTGTCATCTCTCCACCTTACCTTGTCTCTCGAGAGTGAGTATCGCCAAGTCTTGCTCTGAGAGAAACTTCTCAGCAGTCTCCTCGCGCACATACCAGGTTTTTGGTTTTGATAATTTGTAAAAAAACGCAGAGTTGACGGTGAGTGAGATAAACAATGCCGCAAGCAAAGTAATAAATACCGTAATAGGGATATATGCCAAAAACTTACCCAAGATCCCAGGGAGCACCATCATCGGTATAAACACCACCAGAGTCGTCGTAGTGCCCGCTATCAACGGTGCCTTAAAATCCCTCACGGCCATCAGGACGGCCGTCTTGGGGTTATATCACATCTTAAGGTTTTCGTACGCTCATTCGATGATCACGATGGTGGTATCTATGGCGATACCCAGGGTCAGTACGAGAGAAAAATTGGTCAAAAAATTGAGCGTATATCCTATCTCATTCAATACAATAAACGTGATCATAAACGCAAGGGGTATCGCAAAGGTCGCAATACTTGCTTCCTTGAGTCACACAAACAGTAGCAGACACGCAAATACTCATACCAGGGTAAGGATACCACTCTGAGCCAGATCTGCGTAGTCTTGCTTGATAGTCTCAGAGAGATCTAGACTATACACATACTGCAGACCATCATATGTAGGAGTAGCGAGCAGATTTTCCAATGCTTCCTTGGCACTAGCAGAAGCAGCAAAAATATTGCCTCCGTCGGCTTTATTGATACTCAAGGTGGTGACCCCATAGCCCTGCTCCTCATAGCGACCAAATGTTTTTTGTGCTTCATCATCATACGTGCGGGTCACAGTAGCTATATCACGGAGCTTGATACCAGCACTCAGCGGCACATCTAGCAATTCCTGCTCGCTAGCGAGTTCTCCATCTATACGAAAATCATACTGCAAACTATCTATCTCAAAATTTCCCAATGGGGTATTGGTATTGTAGCTACGGATGGCATTGGAGATCTGAGCGAGTGTGAGTCAGAGCTGCTCCGCGATTCATTGGTCGACCTGTACTTGTAGCTCAAAATCCGCTCCTCCGTCTATATCTATACTCACTATCCCATTTTTTCATTCTAGGGTATTTTTGATACTTTGTGATGCTTGCTTGAGCCTGCTAGGGGGAAATGTCGTCCTATCACCATACAACAATACCTGAAACATCAACTGATTGTCGGTCGAGATCTCAGTCACATTGGGATCTTCGGCGTCTGCTGGGAGACGGACCTTGTCTACCTCAGCCTTGACGTCCGTGAGTACCTCTCTAGTGTTGGCATCGTTCTTCAATGTTAGGGTGGTACTCGCTATCCCTACTCTGGAGCTGGAGTCTATCTTGTCTATCCCATCTATATCCTTGACCGCTGCCTCTATCTCTTCAGTCACCAGCGAGTCCATATCCACAGGATTTACCCCTGGATACACGGTCGTGATACTGATGATCCCAAACTCGATCGTCGGACTAGACTCCTTGGGTATCGCCATCAGTGATACCGCACCCAGTCCAGCTATCAAAGCAATCACCAAAAATGAGATCCTCCAGTTTTTTACCCAAAAACCAAAAAAACCTGATTCGAGACGTGCGTATGTTTGGTCGATGTTCATAATAGAAATAAGGAGTTAGGAAGTAAGAATTAGGAAGGAGTAATTAGCAATTCGTCATTGCGAGTGAGATATGTCATCCTGAGCGGAGTCGAAGGGTCGACATATCGATCGTGGCAATCTCGTGACGGGACTAGATTCATAAGGTATCAATATATGACTTTACTTGATTATAGATCTTTATGTGTCCCAAATCATTAGGGTGTATACCATCATCAAAATCTGTTTGAGTATCAAGTGTATCATGCATATCTAGATAGTGTACTCATTGAGCATCAACCGTCTCATGTAATATCTTATTATACTCATCAATGCGTTGCATACTGTAACATAGCTGTGCATCTCGACTTACAGGCATTGTTCTAGATTCATCCACATTTAGGATGCTGAGAAAAACAATATGATCAACATGAGATTTTGCCATATCTATCAAGGCATCGATATTTCTCCTAAAATCATTTTGAGAAACATTAGATTTTCATGTTGTAGGATTATATCAGCTGTCATTTGCTCACATAGCAAACACAATAAGAGAGTTGGAAGAATTACATCTTATAGCGAGTTCATTTTCAAATCTAGTAATCAAGTCTTGCGTTGTATTGCCAGATATGCTTAGATTGTACACAGAATGCTCCCATCATTCTTGTCATCAAGACATATATACCGCCTTCAATCTCTCTGATCGTCATCATCACTGGTCATCAAAAGCTCACCATGCAATACTTGCACCAAAAATAAATATTCTCATCGCTACATGTAAGAAAAAAATAAAAGACCCTATCTCATGTCTCGCTTATAACCTCCCGAGATTCCACGACGCTAACATTCATCCCGTATACACGGGAGAATGTAACCGTCTCTGAATGACGTGTTGTCTATACTTACTACAGTTCCCTATTTCTTTTTTCCTTACTCCTAACTCTTAATTCTATTCTATCTCATCCGCTACCTTAGCTCTCTTATCCTCTTTTAGCTCTTGTATATTAAGCGTCTTTGGTTCTTTGCTTGCGTCATGGATACTTGCATCGTAGCTATTCATAGCTGAAGTAATGATTTCGAGTCAGCTTCATATGGTAGATCTGATCTCGATGGAGGTACCTCGCACATCACCTAGCTCTACTTGCATTTTTTCTGGTTGTGCTCAGTTTCGTACCCATATGGAGCCTGACTCACTCGTGAGCATATCTACTGCCTGGAGCGGGAGGAGGGTATATGGAGAGCTGAGTGGTATCTGCACTCTCACCACCTCACCGAGTCTATCAGAGAGCTGATCGAGCTTGATAGTAGTCTTGTACAGGAGCTGCGCATCAGCTATATCCGATACCGAAGCCACTATACCGTTGTATGTTTTGTCTCACTGGAGGACGGTCACATTTTTGCCTACTCATATTTGATCTTTTTCGGTTGAGCTTAGAGATATGACTACTTCTTGGTCGTTTGTATTGGTCAGCCCAAACAACGGTGTCCCTGGATTTACTTCTTCTCCCACATCCACAAACACATCTGAGATACTGCCCTGGATAGGAGCGGTGACAGTGAGTTTGGACGCATTTGCCACTGCTTCATTGTATGATACTTGTGCTTGGTCTATAGCGTTTTGGAGCGAAGCAAGCGTGACTGACTTGGTTTTTTGATTTGCTGCTAGGGCATTTTTTGCTGACTCTAGAGCTAGCTCTGCAGCTGTTACTGCATTTTGGATTTGGAGATTGGATCTTTCGAGTCATATCTTGGTCCTTTCTATGGCTATGTCAGATCTTGTAGATCAGATTTCTGTTCTTTGGACTGCTATGTCCGTTCTTTCTCATCAGATTTTTGCTCTATTTGCTGCTATCTCAGCATTTACTGCTGCATCCTGGAGTTGCTGTGCTGTGATATCACGTTGTTCCTTGAGTATTTCGATATTTTTTGCCAGTGATTGTTGATTTTGGACAAACGTCGCCAAAAATGAGTCTATCCCATTGATCTGACTCACGATACCTCCAGACTGACTATTTACCTGAGCCTGCAGACCATTAATCTGAGCGATCAGTCCATCCAGCTGGGTTTGAGGAAAAGTGTTTCAAGTAGTAGAATTTAGCAGTACACGATCCATCAGCACCAGGATCCTATCTAGACCATCTAGACTAGTATCTAGTGTAGTGAGTGCAGCTGGTATCTGATCGACCTCCTCTACCACAAACGGAAGAGATCACAATTGAAACTGAACAGGGAGCAATGTCCTGAGAGTATTTTCTGCTTCACGCAATATACTTGTATTTTGTACACTCAGATATTGTTCATAACTATCATTGAGCAACTTGTTTGCATCTGTGACGCCCAGTATCTTGTCCACACTATCTAGTACATCACTATATAGTGTCACCACCTGATCTTGGAGCACCTGAGCAGAATTTACAAATCACTGAAGTGTCTGCCTATCAGCATCTAGTCTTGTTTGGTAGTCAAACTCTGCTTTTTGTATGTCACTATCAAACTTTTGCAACTGGAGATTTGCGGAGCCTGATGCGGCAGGATCATTGGCCTGTGCTGCATACTCTGCTTGGATACGCTGTTGTTCTGCATCAGCTATTTGCTGTTTTGCATCCAACAACTGCTGCTCATTGTCGAGTTGTTGTTGTCTAGCATCACGTAGTTGTTGTTCGTTGTCTTTGAGCTGTGCTGCAGCATCTGCTCTGGCTACATCATATTGTTGTTGGGCATTTTTGAGATTTAGCTCGAGATCTACGAGTGTATTTTCTAGATTCACTCTGGATGATTCATAATTGAGTTTTGCTGATTGGAGTCATTCTCTCGCTCTTTGTGCAGAAAAATTAAATTGATTGTTGCTATCATCCATCACCATCACCACCGCACCCTTGGCCAGGGTGTCTCACTCTGCAAATGATATGGTCCTCACCCTGCCTCCTGCCTGTGCAGTCACTGATACATCACTTTGACCGACCAATTTACCTGTTTTGGTGATAGAGGGCGTGAGTCCTATCTCATTGATTTTTTGGGTCTGTACGATGTATGGTGATTTTTGTGCAGCTTCTATATTATCAGTATCTTGCTCATCACCTGTAGGTCATCCTGGACGTCAGCATCCAGAGATGATTAGCATCATACAGAGTCACAGTATTCATATATGCTTACTCGATATCATAGTATATGGTGGTATATAGTATAAAATTAATCAAAAATTATGCTGCCAGGCGGACATCCTCTTCTATCTCTTGCTGCATATACGAGAGAAACTCTGGTACATTGTCGCTCTTGATAAGACCAATAGCCATACCATGCTTGGTGAGTACCATCAACTTATCTCACTCGTTGATATCCAGCTCTTTCCTTACCTCTTTGGGTATGACTACTTGTCCCTTGGATCACACAGTCACTGTGCCCACCAGAGCGGTATTGAAGTCTTGCTGTTTTCTTTGGAGGAGTTTTTCCTTATTTAGTGTATGCATCACATCACAAAAATATAAAAGTGAAATGTATCAAAAAACACACTTTTCATACCTATTATGATTGAAAAATCAAGAACAGCAGCGCACATCTTGCAAAGATGAGCAAAAAAATATCAAACAAAAAACTCAACATAAGTTGAGCATTTGCATAATCTTGTCTCTTGAGTCAGTATTCTGTTTCTGCTTTATCTCTTACTCCATTGAGGGCTTTTACGCGCTTTCTTGAGACCTGGTTTCTTTCTTTCCTTGATTCTAGGATCTCTTTTCATCAGCCCATATGGTTTGAGAAGCTTTCTATTGTCTTCGTTTTGTTCTACGAGTCATCTAGCGATACCTAGTCTGATAGCTTCCGCCTGACCCATCAGTCATCCTCCTTTTACAGAGATCTGTATATCATACTCTTTGGATGCCTTAGGTCCTAGGATAGCAAAAGGGTACATGATATCCTCTATCATATATGCGTGACCACCAAAATACTCTTTGAGCGTCACCTCTTTGTCTCCTTTTTTGATAGTAGCTTTTCCTGATCCTTTTGGAAACAGTTTGACCACTGCGCTAGACATTTTTCTTCTTCATACAGTACCATAGTACTTAGTAGATGTTGCCATGTGCCTTGATAGTTTCAAGAATAAAATACATATATTATTTCTATTGTTTGTATTATTGTTGTTGCTGTTCTTGCTCTGCTGATGATGCAGGAGCAGATACTGTAGTGTCAGAAGCATACAGAGCGAGAGGATTTTTGTCTGCGTACGGATGCTGATCATCAGCGTACAATTTCATTCTCTTCATTCTTAGCTTTCTTAACTTGTTTTTTGGGAGCATACCTCTTACAGCTAGCTCTAGGACTCTGAGTGGTTTGTGTTCCATCATCCACTTGAGCGTAAAGGTTTTTAGATTACCTTTGTAACCACTATATCTATAATACTTTTTGGTAGCCAGCTTGTTTCAGGTTGTGACTATCTTGTCAGCATTGGTCACAATCACATAGTCACCAGTATCTCGATGATCTGCATAGTGAGGCTTGTGCTTACCTTGTAGTTTTTTGGCGATCTCTACAGCTAGCCTACCTAGCGTCTTGCCAGTAGCATCTACGATCCATCGCTGTCTATTTTCTTTTTGCCAGTCTGGATGTACCCATACTGTCTTATTTAGATCTTGAGTTGTAAATTGCATATGTAAAAATTAAGAATTAAGAATAACAGGGGATTAGGAGTTAGGAGTTAGGAGTTAGGAAGTTACTATTCCTTATTCTTTACTCTTTTTTCCTAATTCGTTTAGATAAGTCTTACGAGTACTTTTTCTGCTGCATCACCATGTCTAAATCACATCTTGTAGTTTGACACAAAACCTGATTTTTTACCTTCTTCTAGGTATTTTGGCAATATTTCATTGATTACTTTTTTGCCAGCTGACTCTGTATACAGCATAGATTTGATATAACTGATAGCTTGTCTCTTTGCATTGACTGCGTCAGAGTTGGCACCATATATGCGGACCAAACGAGAAAAGAAAGAATCTGCAAAAGCCTTGAGAACTCTCGATTTCTTGCCTGTGGTCTCGATCTTGCCACTCTCGATCAGACTTGTGAGCATGTTTCTCAATACAGAAGTTGTTTTCACAATACCTGTATTCATCTCCAGTACTCTTTTGTGCTTATGTCTCATTTGCTAAAATTTAAAATTTAAAATTTAAAATTTAAAACACTGTATTCTCACTTTATGCTTTAAACTTTATACTTTTCACCTTAGTTTATCCTTCAAGACTTCTTCCCATATTTTCCAATGAGTCGATAATCTCATCTACCGCTTTTCTACCAATACCTTTCATACTCAATAGCTCCGATTTTCTCTTTTTTTCGAGATCTTCTACATACAATACCTCGTTTTTGATCAAAGCATTTCTTGTTCTTTCACTCAATGGTAGTGCGTCGATAGGGATTGTTTTGATATTCATGTCTTCCACCATCTTGTCGGTGGTCTCTGCGATGTCATAGTAGTCTACAAGCAGTGATTTGTCGATATATACATCATCAAATATGAAGAGTTTTGCGTACGAAGCAACCACTTCACCAGCAAAAGAAATAACCTCCTGTGGTTTGATATCTGGAGAGATTGTTTTTACCTCTATGATGAGTTTGTCTTTTGAGTTTCCTGAGAAATCATCAATTACATCCTCTACATCATATTTTACATAGTCTACCGCCTTGAAGTCATTGTCTATAAGTAAGATGTTGATTTCTTGTTGATCTGCTTTTTCTTCGCGAGATCTAAGGAAATCTAGTGAGTAGTATCCATATCATTTTTCTAGTCTATACTCTACGACCAACTCCACTGATGCATCCGAAAGTTCCAAGAGGTATTCGTCTGCATTGAGTAGTTCTACACCACTCGGGAGATTGAGATCCTTACCAGTATACTGACTAGCTCCTTTAAATCTTTGTGAGATCCATTGTGATTTTTCTACATTTTCATCAGCCTTGAAGCGTAGTTTTTTGAAGTTTAGCATCAAATCAATAATAGACTCCTTGAGTCCATCCATACTATGGTACTCGTGAGATGCTCCATTGATCTTGAGACCAGTGATAGCTCCACCAGCACTATATCACAAGATAGCTCTCCTAAGAGCGTTACCTAATGTGTGTCCAAATCATCTTGGGAGATACTGCAATTCAAATACGGTTGTCATTGCATCTACCTCGTTTACCACGATTTTTGGAGTTCAGATAAATTTTTGTATATCTAGCATAAGTCAGAAATAAGCAAGTAAAATGAGAGAGAAATGAAAAGTATGATGTTAGCTTTCAACTTTCAGTTTTAGCTTTTTTCTTACGCTCTAGCGTAGAATTCTACCACCTTCAAGATATCTACTGGAGTAGATATTTCGTCAGGATTTGGGAGATCAAGAACTTCTACCTCATATTTTTTCTTGTTTACTTTGAGCCATCCTGGAGTATTGGTATCACCAACGCTGATAGGAGCTATACTATACAATGGAGAAGATTGTAGTTTTGTTCTGATGCTGATCACATCACCTGGATTGACATAGGTAGACGGGACATTATGTTTTTTGCCATTGAGCAAAAAGTGTCCATGTACCACAATCTGTCTAGCCTGCATGATCGTATGAGCAAATCCAGCTCTGAGTACAATCACATCCAGTCTTCTTTCCAAGAATTGGAGTACTGCCTTATCGTGTGCCATACCCTTGTTTTTTGCATGACGAGAAGCAGTTTTTACCACGATTCTTTTAAACTGTTTTTCTGTAAGAAGATACATCCTTTTTAGAACCTGCTTGTTTCTCAGTAATTTTCCGTATTCAGAGAGTCTTACATTGGCAGCACCATGCTGTCCTGGTACAGACCTTCTTTTTCTTACGTCATATTTTGCAGGACCAAACAAGTTGATACCTTCTCTTCTACAGAGCTTAAACTTAGGTCAGTTGTATTTCATTATATAAGAATTATGAATAAAGAGTCAGGAGTAAGGAGATAGAAAAAGGTGATCCCTAATTCATTATTCCTCTTTCCTAATTCTAGTTTTAGTTTCTCTTCTGTCTCTTTCATTTGCATCAACCATGTTGTATACCTGTTGCTTCTTTGATCCAAAGAATATCAACACCTCCAATATCATTGATTCATTTGAAAGTACCATCTCTTCATAGTCACGTTCATCTTGCGATGACTCAGATCTCCTGAAGTCACATACTATCTTTAGCTTCCTGGACAATACTCTTGGTGAGTTGTTCAGCAGCATATGGCGTGCTTTTTTTGGCACCCTTAAATCACAATGATCCAGTACCTCAACCCAAAATTTTGTTTCACTGTTTGTCAGTGAGGGTGATATGAGTATTATTGGAAGTTGTTTTTATATGAAGAATACCCGAAGATATTTTCACATTTTTTTTCTTCTTTTTTACTGCCATAATCTTAGATAATTAGATGTAAAAGATACTTAGATTTTTAGACAATAATATCTTAAAATCTAAAATTCTATGAATCTACTATTTCTTCAGCACAGGTCTCACTCTAGATCTACCTAGTAGTTTTTTGGCTGTAGCACCACGTTTTCTGGTGTTTTGACCTCTTACAGGTAGTCAAAGATTGTGTCTCATACCTCTATAGCATTTGATTTCCTTGAGTCTCTTGATATTACTCGCTACCTCTCTTCTTAGATCGTTTTCCAACAACATTTCTTTGAGATGATTGGTGAGTGTTTTTTGTTCATCCTCAGAGATATCAGCCACTTTTTTTTCTAGTGGTATATTGTATTGTTCCAGTATTTTTCTACTTGTAGAAAGACCAATACCAAAAACATACGTCAATCCGATTCGAATTGATTTATTGTCAGGTATTACGTGTCCTTGAAGTCTAAACATGCGGTAGTAAGTTAAATGAATAAATATCAGGAAATTATCCTTGTCTTGCCTTCACTCTTGCATCCTTTCTTCCGGTCTTCTTTCTGTTTTTTTGCACCAAATACAGTCTACACTTGGTGCGAGACTTATTTCGTCTTTTTACAACTACGTATCCTTTTTTTGCTTTTATAGATGATCCAACTTTCATCAATAGTGTAATAAATAAGTAAATATAAGCGTTTATTTGGTTTGGGTCGAGGTGGTAGCATCTCCGGACTGATGTCATATTGCTTCATCTTGAGAGACAATATCGCTACCAGAATGAGATTTTTTTGATTCTTTGTTGATCGTTCTGTATACAATACGTCATTTGGTAGGTTCGTATGGATTGAGCTCTACTGTGACGAGATCTCCAGGGATGATCTTGATACGAAACTTCTTCATCTTGCCGGCTGCATATGCCTCTACTTCCATATCCATATCCATCAGCTGCACCTTGTACTTACCTCATCACAAAATCTCTACCACGAGACCTTCTACTTCTATTGCTTCTGCTTTTGCCATATAATTAATTAGATTAAATGTCCTGCATGGATTAATTATGCAGCGACTTTTTCTATAGATAGCACTGTCTGATGTGGTCTAAATCATTTTATTCTTTGGTATCTCTTTTTTGATTGAAATTTCAATACTCTCGTTTTCTTTCATTTGTTGTTCGCTACCACTTTAGCAGTTACTTTTGCTCATGTTACATATGGTGTACCTACAGAGACTTTTTTGCCTGCTTCATCAAACGCACACAACACAGTATCAAAAGAAACTGAAGCTCCTTCAGCTGCGTCCTGTAGTCTATCCACAGTGATTTCTGTACCTTCCTGTACTATATATTGGTGTCCTTGTATTGCGATTACTGCATACATTATTGCTGTATATTTATGATAAGTAAAGATGTATCTCTATTTGGTAGTATTATGACACACAATTAGATCTTCATACCAAGATGAGAAAGCGTGTTGTACTTTTTCTTCAATGATCTATATGTGTGAGATACGATAGCTTTTGTTCTTTGGTATCTCCTAGCAGCAGGAAAATTGAATGAAACAAATCTTCTATACCATTTGGTATTGTAGTGTTTCTGTTTTCTTGCGGTATCTATAATATGAGATGCCTGAAGCTCTTTTTTATAAAAAGCTATCAATCTCTCATTTGTATTTAGATCGCCAGTCTTGTAGATAGTAAATCACATAATCTAAGATATAAGGTGTAAAGTATAAAGTGTAAAGTAGAGATTTTATGTTTTAAAATTTCAACTTTAAACTTTAGATTGAATTGCCGGGAACGGGACTTGAACCCGTACGAGCTATTAACTCGGCGGATTTTAAGTCCGCTGCGTCTACCAGTTCCGCCATCCCGGCCTGACTTGGTAGTGTGCAAGACACATCTGACTAAGATACGACTTCGTCATATATCTTGTCAAACACTTCTGGAAACACAATTGCAATATTTGAGAGCACTTTTCTGTCTAGTTGTACGTCTGCAGCGTTCATCTGACCGATAAATACGCTATACTTACTTCCTTTTGCTCTCACTGCTGCGGATATTCTTTCTATCCAGAGTCTTCTAAAGTTTCTTTTCTTCTCCTTTCTACCTATGTATGCGTTTTGTCATTGTTTGACCAGCGCACGTCTTACCTGAGAGTATACGTTTTTTCTACCCAGACGAAATCATTTTGCTGCCTTGATAAATCTTTTATGTTTTCTTTGTCTCGCGAGACCATTTGATATTCTTACCATTGGGACATCGTATTAGATATAAAACAAAAATTCACCACACTCACTCGGGAGAGTGATTTCATCTTGATTGATTCTATTTCTTTTTTGGTTTGATTGTGGGTGTGCTAGATCTGCCAGGATTGTACACACATCACTATAGATAAAGATGTAACGACTAAGTTGATTGGTGGATCGCTGCAAATTGTTGGTGATACAACAATTTGGCCAAGATTTATTTGTACGGTATCATCACCTTCATTCTTTTTACTTCGACTTTTGCTACCGCTTTCCCAAACTTATGCTTCTTGGTTGTCTTACCTTTTTTGGTGAGCAAATGACTTCTACAGGTCTTGCTATGTCTGAGCTTACCGCTTCCAGTCACTTTGATTCTCTTTGCTACTGATCTATTAGTTTTTATCTTTCACATGATACAATGGGGCAACAAAATATAAAATAGTGGCTAATATACTAGTTGATTAATTATTTTACTGATTTTTTGGGCACAAATTTTGGAGCTTTTCTTTTGGTGTCTGTCCCTGATCAAGCTGCATCTTTGGCTGATGCGGATGACTTCTTTGCTTGCTGCTCTTGTTCTTTCTTTTTGGCTGCTGCTCATTTTTCTCTATTGAGCTGTCTTCTTTCTTTCTTGGATTTTTGCTCACCTACAGCTTTTTGCTTGTATGCTGCGATCACCAATGTAAATCAATAATTTTCTTTTTTGACTCATTGGGTTTTTCCGTGATCTTTGAGTTGTTCTTCTACGCCGTCTAGTTTGACGCGCACGATATCTCTATACATTTTCTCTCTTCACTTTAGCACAACATTTATTTTTACTGGATGTCACTTATCCAAAAACTGTTTTGCTTTTTTTACTTTCATCTCTAGATCGTGATCTCAGATATTGTACCCAAACTTGACCTCTTTTTGCACCTTTGCTTTCATCTTCTTTCTCTTTTCTGACTCTAGCTTTTTGCTTTCATACTGATGCTTACCAAAATCGATTACTTTAGCGGTACAGATCTTTGTTTTGGGATCATAACTTACTTGCACGAGATCCATTGATTTTTCTGCTGCAAGTTCTAGGGCTTTTTTTCTAGGCATAGTTCACAGTTTTTCTCAGTGTTCATCTACCACGAGGATAGTAAACGCCTTGATGTCTTCATTCTTGAATATTCTCCGAGATTTCTGCTGACTTCACCTCTTGTTAAATGCCATAGAATTTCAAATTTAAAAACGTGCTTCAATCCGAAGCTGACAATTTTTAGATATTTTTGGGAGAAATGCAAGTCGAAATAACATCAAATCGCATATAAAGCTATTTCTTCTTCACCTTCCCATTGTCCAATCTCACCACCTTGTCTGCAAACTGAAGAAGATTCTTTTCGTGTTCTATCATCAATACGGTAGATCCATAGTCTAAGAATTGTTTGAGTACGGATAATAACTTCTCTATATCACTTGGATGAAGTCAGACCGTAGGCTCGTCGAGGAAGTATACTGTGTGTCCCCTATATTGTTTCAATAAATGTTTTACAAGCTTGAGTCTCTGAGACTCACCACCCGAAAGGGTATGCGCTGGCTGTCACATCTTGAGATATCACAGTCATATATCCATCATCAACTGCAGCTTGTCGTGGATAAACGGAATCTCAGAGAAAAACTCATACGCATCCATCACATACATCTCCAGTATCTGTGTGATCGTCACATCGTGTCGACGTATGTCTAGTATCTCTGGCTTGTATCTCCTCCCTTTGCATAGGTCGCAGGGCACATACGCATCTGGCAAGAACTGTAACTCTACCTTTTTGTACCCATATCACTTACACTCTGGGCAAGCTCATTTGGCAGAGTTGAACGAAAAGTGTCCAGCGTTGAATCACAACATCTTGGCTTCTGTGACTCCAGCAAACATCTTGCGGATATCATCAAACACACCTACAAAAGTAGCTGGACAAGAACGAGGGGTTTTTCCGATTGAGGATTGGTCTACATACAGGACATTGTCTATCTCCTCTCGACCCTTGATAGTCTCCACTCATATATGGTCATAAAATTGCTCGAGAGCAAGCTTTTCGAGATGTTCGTATTTTTTGCGTTGCATGACTGGTGCTTGTATGATATCTTGTCGAGAGAGTCATTCTTTGAGCAGCTGGAGTCTGATCTGGGACTGTACTCGCTTGCCTTTGTCTTGGAGGAAGTTGTACAATGTATGGTACATCAGCGTGGTCTTACCTGCACCACTAGGTCCAGTGATGATAGTAAAACTCCCCAACGCTATATCTACATCCACTCATTGGAGATTATGTTTATTTGCTTTTTTGATCTGGAGTATGGCAGAGCTTGGTTTATGATCAAACGATCATTGCACCTTTTTGCGACCAGTGATATACTGAGCTGTGAGGGTGTCGGTTTTTACAAAATCCTTGTATGGTCCATTGAATACAATATCTCATCCAAAATCACCTGCCCCAGGTCACACCTCCACGATCCAGTCACTTGCTTTGATAAACGCATCATTGTGCTCGACGACCACGATAGTATTGCCCATCTCCTGGAGTCATCTGATCGCTTTGATTACCTTCTCGATCTCCTCTTCATGCAGTCATATGGTAGGCTCATCTAGCACATAGATGATTCAGGTCAATTTGTTACCTAGTTGTTTGGCTAGTCTCAGTCTCTGGATCTCTCATCCACTCAGGGTATCGATCTTGCGAAATGTAGCTAGGTATCACAGACCCAGCTCATCTATCGTACTCGCTCTATCCATCAGCGGTCAGACGATCCTACGTGCAAGTTCAGCATTTTTGCTTGTTGTTTTGGCAAATTTTTGCATCACCTGGACCAGATCGGCTATAGGGAGTTGCTGGAGATCATGGATATTGTATACTTGTTGTAGGTCTGCGATATTGGTGAGTCTGTCGGCGTCCTTGCTTTTTTTGTCCAAGACAATATGTACAGCCAGAGCTTCTTTGCAGAGTTTGGCACCATCACAAGTCGGACACGGCATCATATCCAGCATAGCTTGGAAATCTACAGTCAGGACTCATTTTTGGTACTGAGAGATGAGGACATCCTCCACTCACTTGTAGGTGATCGTGATATATTTGCCTCATCATATACTGAGTCTATACTGCTCCTCATCACCATTGAGCACCACTTCTTTGAAATAATCTGGGAGATCTCATCGGCGAGTCTGCACATCTATATCATATACATCTGCAAGTTTTTTTAGTATAGCTTGACCGAGATTGCTATCTCTCCATGGGAGCATCGCCTTGAGATACTTGCTATATGGGTCCAATACCTTGTCAAAATCCACCTGTAATATCTCACCCAGACCATGACACTTGTCACACGCACCCTCCTGCCTATTGGATGAGAAGTGCGCTGGTGTGAGTTCTGGATATTTTATATCGTCCTTGGCACAGTAGTATTTGTCGGTATATCGAGTGGTCTCATCTGATACATCTCCACTGACTCATATAGCAGATCATCATAGATTATCTCAGAGAAACGATGATATAGCATCAAACAGCTCTCACTCCTGAGCTCATATATAGTGATTTTCTTCTGATGCAGGTGTGACCAATGTTGCATTATATGCCTTACTGAGTTTGTTGGCTTGTGTTTTAGAGATTTTTTTGTCTTTAGGGTCATGTATGATCAAGATGTTTTCTGCGGTACTCTTGATCTTCATCCCATCAAACTCCCAGTCTGTCGTATCAAAATAGTCTCTCTCCAGACTTCACTTAAGTTTGGGCTCCATCAATGATGCTACCAATATCATACCTGCTACTGGATGCTCTAGTCTTTCTACTACTTTTTGGGCTACTACTCATCACGCACTATGTCAGATGATGATAGTTTTTTCATCAAACGTTCCATTTTTCAACACAAAGCTTACCTGCTTATCTATGTTTGGCTTCTTTGGATTTGGCAATGCTGGAGCTTCTACTGCAAATCACAGCTCTTCAAGCTGTGTCTGCAACCAAGGCAGTGCATGCTGATTTGGTCATGATTGATACCCATGCAACAACACTACTCTATACCCCTCTCCCATTTTTCTTGTTTCTTGTTTCTTGTTTCTTGTTTCTTTCTTATCATCTTTCCTCGCGACTTCCCCACTATCCACATATCTTTTTACACCAAATTTTTCTGTCCTACTCAGCATCTTGATCACATCGTCCTTGAGTCTCCTATGGATAGACTGACCCACCGTCACACGATCAAACACCCCACTCACTCTCACTGGAAACATCTCATCTGGCACCTGAGGCGTTTCGAGATAGAAGTACTCTATAGACTCTCATTCTAGAGATGACGTATCATCTGCCGTCCCTGCATTCATCTCTACCATGATCCTGGTCAGCCCTCCGCCATTATCTACTTGTTTCCTATTTCTCGCCACAAATTGTTTCAACGACTTACTATCCTCAAACAATCCAAAATCCTGAAGTAGATAGATCTTCTGCCCATCAAATCTCATCAATATATCATCCACAATCTGATCAGTGGTCTTGGGTCTGAGAGGGTCGCCACATGTATGGCAGTATACCTCTCACAACTTACTCATCATCAGCCTGAGATAATCATCCAGCTCAGTCAGCGTCCCCATCGTAGATCTACTATTGCCCACTCTCTTGTTTTGTTCTATACTCACCGCAGGCGAGAGTCCAGAGCTATAGTCCAGCTCAGGTCTAGATCCGAGATTGAACATCTGTCTGAGATACGAGCTCAACGACTCGATATAACGAAACTGCCCCTCCTTGTATATGGTATGAAACGCCAACGAAGACTTACCCGATCACGACACACCCGTCATCGTGATGATCTTATTTTTTGGCAATTCGATATCGATATTTTTGAGATTGTTGGTCGAGACCCCCTGCAATACTATCTTATCCTCCATAGATACTAGATCAAAAATACAAAAATGCCGCCATCACGGACAGACGTCACGCGGTCGACAGTGGAGCTTACTGTAATATTAAAAACGGGTTGGAATAACAACTCTCAATTGCTATCTAAGCGATTTTTTCTTGAGACCTTCATTCTCTGTATCAAGCAGTTTTCAATAGATTACAGCGCTAATAAATCAGCTTAAGTTCAAGACACCTCTAAAACGCTAGTTGAATAGCTATCTTTCGAAGATAATTTTGTCTGACCGGTTTCTGATTTATTAGTATCTCGTACCATATATGGTATATGGTCGCAGATATTCCTAACATTTCATTATTACGGAGTTGTGGCGTTTTTACAAATAGAAAAGCAGCCTTGATAATATCAAAGCTGCTAGAGAGGTATTTTTTTATAGTTTATATTAGTAATATTTTAAAATGTGGTTGAAGTACATTTTTCTATATGAGATTGCATAGCAGTTTTATCATCTATTAATAGATACTTATAGGTCTCTGTATCATCATATTTTGAGTAAATAACATAATCACCATATTTATCATCATACTGATTAGAAGTCATATTTTTCCCAAACAGCTCTAATGATAGTTTTGTAGAGTTAGATCTATTTGCTTTTACTTTACCAATTTTAACATCTTCAATCACCTCGCATTCATATACCATATGATTGATCGGTAGGCTAGTGGTCATCTCCCTTCCATAGTTTCTTTTAAACAACAAAAGGTATGAATTTCTAAGCCTAAAAATATACATATATTCATACTCTCCTTTTGTCTTTTTCTCATTCCCCTTAACATAAAACTTTGACTTATCATGATACCCAACTTTGACTATCTTCCGAGGCGGAGTAAGAGGCAAATTTGGAAAATGAGTCTCAATAAACATTTTTGGCACACCTACTCTCAACACAAAATTATTAAGATTTGGTCCCCAAGTCCACAAAGAGATAACAATAATAATCGGGACAAATGGAGATACTCCTAAAATTTTAATAAAAAGAGATTGTTCTATCCCTGCAAACGTGAAAGCAGCATGAGCAATTGCACTAACAATTGCCAGCGTGACAACAGCAACTGCAATTAATTTCTTGTATTTTTTCAAAAACACAAATAGATTTAATAATTTACCAAGTCTGATGATTTTATGAATATTATCATTATCATCTTCTAAATCTTGAACTTTCATAATTTTTGTTTTAGACTCAAATTTATTAAATTTGCAAAATCCTTCTAGCAACATGTCCAGAGATCAATTGATTTTTAATAAATCCTCATCGGTTAATAATTTTAAAGAAAACCTCTCTTATAAAAACATACATATGACAACACCATAGTCAATAGGCATACAAAAATATTCTCCCTCAAACTTCTCACCTCCCCCATTAGACCCATATATGTATAGTCGCATCGTTTATTTTTTGTCATACATACATATGAAACATCTCTTGATAGCAGGTATTTTTGGAATTATTGGGTTGGGAGCATATACTCATGGTTTTAGCACACCTAGTACATACTCAGCTACTAGTGCAGATATGGCACTGATACAGAGTATCCAGCCATCTATAGATCGTATACTGGTAGCAGACGCTGCTCGTGGTCAGCAGATCTTGACTGCTATACAGGGCTTGAGTACGAGATATAGTGTGGATACGAGAGAGTACTATATCCTATGAGCTCTCTATGACTATATGGATAGCAATATCAATAAGGTAAGTCAGCAGGTAGTAAGTACTACTCCTGTAGCACAGACCACCACTACCACTACAACCGCACCTACACCTGTCCAAAATCACAGTCAGACTATGACTCAAGACACGAGCAATACAGATACTCTACAGCTAGATACATATATGCTCTACTCGCCCAAGATGCTAGATACAGCGATAGAAGCTGGTCTGCAAGTGGTGATTAACTTCCGTGCAGCACGATGTCCTACATGCAAAGCAACCTCAGATGATATCATAGACAATCAAGATCTGATACCAGAATGAGTGATCATCCTAGAGGCGGATTATGATAAATATATAGACCTCAAAGACAAATACTGAGTAACTAGACAGACTACATTTGTGTTTTTGGACAAAAATGGAGAGATGGTCAAGCAAGCAAGACTCACAAGAGGCATAGATCAGCTATTGGAAGAGTTGAAATAAAGACGTAGATATTTTAGTATATAGGTAATTTTAAACACTGGCTGTAAAAGTCGTTTATAACATTCTGATTTAAACAAATGAGTGATATTTGTTACATACATATAAATACCCCGATTGCTAAGTAAGTAACGAATATAGAAATAGCAACTTTTACTCAAACAGAATGAATCGAAAACCCCGTAGGGGTATTTTATCCAAACCATATTATGACAAAAAAACTTCTCGGAGGATTATTTTTGTTGGTCGGTGTGATCATCAGTAGTACGCTATGGGTGACACGCACTACAGCACAGGTGGAGGTCACTACGAGCTTCACAGATGTGATCGAGTGGATGCATACTGTCTGACTGACCAAGTATAACTCTGTGGAAGAGTTTAGGCCGTTTGATAGTATCACGAGATGAGAGGCGGCGAAGTTTGTGGCTCAGTATGCCAGACTGGCTGTATTGCCCAAGGACTACCTCCAGTGTGAGTTCAATGATATACAGTGATATGACAGCACCCTCACCCCACATATCAAGCAAGCCTGCTACTATGGTCTGATGAAATGATCCAATGGTCAGTATAGACCAGAGTGACTTATCACCGAAGCAGAAGCAATCACCGTCGTGATGAGAAGTGTATATGGATTTTTTGAGGAGACGGCAGATCCTTGGTATATCGCATACTACAATAGATGAGAGGCACTATGACTCATCACTGATGAGACCCTAGACTCAGTAGGTACCACCAATATCTCTAGAGAAAAACTCGGTACTCGACTCTATCAGGCCAACCTACTTAATACTCCAGAATGAGAGTTTTATAGCACCAATCCAGGTCAGGCACATTACCAAAAATACACAAAGCAAAAGTTTGATGATGCGATCGCGAGTGGCAAGCAAGTGGCGATGTTTTTTCACCTCAAGAGCTGTCCACTATGCCATGGGATGAGAGATATCATCAATGATGGTATAGCTGATGGTGATATACCTAGCGATGTGAGGATATACGAAGTAGATTTTGAGGACTCAGATGAATTTAAGCAAGCATATAACGTAAAAGGTCAAACCACCTTTGTATTCTTTGACTCAGAGGGTAACGATATAGAGACTACCAGGAGCATCTTTGGGATTGATCAGCTATTAGAGAGATTTGAGTAGGATAAAATTTATAAACAAAAAACTTCTCACTCGACAGTGAGAAGTTTTTTGTTGTTTTGAAAAATACTATCTTCTATCTCTTGGCGGAAAGGGATCTCTGCCATATGAATTACTTTGAGATATTCTTCAATTCTTATTTTGAATTTTTAATTCTGATTTGTGATTTCTTGCTATCTCTCTCGCTCTATCAATTGCATCAGACTTAATATCAAGATGTGCAGAATCTCTAGATGATCACGACTTGTGAATTCTCCATCATCCATTTTCCTTTGGCGATACCCAAACTTGTCATCTTGCCATCTCTCGAAAAGGTTAACATTTAAAATATTTATACTTCTATTGTATCTAATTCTTCAAATTTTGCAATAATTTCTTTCTTTAAGGGATGATCTGGATCTTCTATGGCGCCTTCAATAAAGTATACTGCTGCTGCAAGATCTTCTTTTTTTGTTTTTAAACTCCGCTCTTCATAGTAACAGTTTGCCAAATAGAAGTCAAGAGTAGCTCTTTTCCTGTCATCTCTTAATACAAAGCTCTCTGATCTTAGAGAAGAGAATGCATCAATTGATTTACGATACTGTCTCGAAAGAAAAAAGCTAGTAGCATACATAAGCTGATTATTAAACTCCAAAGCATCTTGCATCTCTGATTCAATCTCTCATAACTCATTCTTTGCTGATACAACTTTTTGTTTAACATCCTCAATCCTAAAGCCAGTATATACAAAGAAAACTGCAAAAATCGTACTCAATATAGTCATCATTGTCATCCAAAAGTCTGAACGATCAATACTCTGATTATATGGATTTACGACTTGAGGCAATAATTTATTCGATCAATTATCTTGATTAGATAAAGCTGAAAATCAAAATAATCATAATGGAATTAAAAATACAAGTATAGTCTTTTTCATTTACTAAAACAATAATATAAAAGAATCTAGTATCTCCTCATACTTCCTACCACTACCCCAAATATGGATAGCTCTCACTGTGGATAGATGACAGAAAAGTTGGGGTTATCTGGATGGAGCTCTCGTGTATGACCAGTATTGGTGGCTCATTTTTGGAGTCGTTTGACGGTGTATTCGTTGTCTACCATAGCTATGACCATATCTCACTCAGTGTGAGGTATACTAGTATCTACTGCCACTACATCTCATTCATGCAGACCTGCATCTTTCATACTTTCGCCCTTTACTCTCAGCAGCACTGTCTGAGTAGGATTGTCCACCAGATATTCTTCAATATTGATAGGTGTAGAGGTGGGATCTGATATATCCACTGGTGTTCATGCCTGCACAGAATCAAACAACGGTATACTCACTAGTCTCTCGCCTGGATAGTAACTACCATCTTTTTTGGTTAGATATCATTCGTCCAACATCTGTTGAAAAAAACGGTATACCGCACTCTTGGATTGCACGCCTATGATAGACTTGGATGCTTCGAAGGTCGGTACCGTACGGTACTCAAAATAAAACTTGCGAAACTTAGTGAGGTAGACCTGAAACAGGGATGGTTTGGACATAGTGAGGAATAGGGAATAAAGAAATAAGAGTGAATAAACAACAGTGAAGAGCTAGAAGTAAGCAGCAGAACCAATTACTAATTACTAATTACTACATAAAGAACATTAGTTCTTTTATAAACAATCAAAACGAGAATGCAAGAACTTTTGTTCTCTTTTGTGCAACAGAGTGGTGCCAAAAAACTCAAACAAAAAACTAAGCAATACAGCTTAGTTTTTCGGTTTTTTTGTAAGCAACAATTAGTAAGCAATCATTATATCAAAATCTATATCATCAGCCACAAGAGCTCATTTGATACCATCTCATACATTTCGGTTGCTACTATCTATACTAAATGAAGCTGTTGCTCAACCATCCACTGGCTGTATATCAAAAGTAATTGTGTCAGTAACATCTTTGATAGTCAATTCTGCTGTTGCTGTAGATCACTCTACAGACTTGATAGCCAATCTTGCTGTAGGATAAGCCTCAACATCAAAAAAGTCGTCTGCCTTGAGGTGATTGTCTAATGAATCGCTATCAATATCCAATGCATTGATACTCTCCATATCCACCACAAATTCACCAGCAACTATATTACCTCACTCAAGCTTGACGCTACCAGACTGTATTGCAACATCTCCATTGTGAGATTTGCCTGCTGATCTACCTTCCCACTCGAGTTTTGATGCAGTTGTATTTATTGCAACCAATCCATCAGCATCATCTTCAACTGCTACATCAGAATCAGCATCATCTTCAACTGCTACATCAGCATCAGCATCATCTTCAACTGCTACATCAGCATCAGCATCAACTGCTACATCAGCATCAGCATCATCTTCAACTGCTACATCAGCATCAGCAGAGTCATCATTATTCCCCATGCCTAGCGTCCCCCAAGCTAAGATAGCTAAGATCAACAAAAGAAGTGTCCATAGTCGTGATTTTTTCATGTGTACAAATAAACAAAGTAAAGTGGAGTATATATAAGAAAGTGTAGTGAAAAAAAAAGAGGAGTACTCAATCCTCTTTACAATAACTCATCTAATCTATATGTCCAATTCGAGTCCATATGCCTGCTCTAGTCGTAGTGCAAGCACGCCCATACCATTGATCAGCAGATGAAACAAAAAACTATATCGCATACTCTGCGTCTTGTAGTATATCACTCACAATATCATCGCCAAAATAAACAGATTTCGGAATACAGCAAATTCTAAGTGTATCAAAGCAAAAATAAACGCCGCTAACACCACTCATCATCGACGTCGACGCTGCATCAGTGCATCGGTGATCAGTCATCTATACACCAATTCTTCTACTATTGGTCACACAATCGCTACCATCAAAAACATCATGATCCAGTCCATGGCTCACTCTGTGTTGATCTGCTGGAGCATCTGTACCACTCACTGCTCACCATACAATCCTGGTATCACAATCCCCGTACTATCTAGCACTGTATACAGCACTGCATTCAATATCATATAACCAAAAAATCCACCAACCACTCGTTTCCAAAACAAGCCTCGACCTTTTCGCTGATTTCTCTCGTTCAGATAGTGTACAAAGCTGTCTAGACCATGTCGTCATCACTCTTCCAGGCTCCATCGCAGCACCAATAATGTGAGTAATTGTTGCACACCAAATAGTATATACAAGGTAGATCCCTCTAGCATTGCCTCGGGTCCAAATATTCAAGCAAGACCTGCTCCTATCAGTATAAAAAACACCAGCATCATCACATAGCCTACCAAGAAAATTCATACAGACGTGAGAGGTTTTTTTGCCACTATATTATCTACATTTATATCCAGCTTTTCCATTTTGTTATATAAAAATTCATAAAGCATCTTACAGATATTTGGATTATTGAGGCTTATCTTTTTACGTTTACTACATTATCATCCATTGATATGACGCTGACTGTATCTCACACAGCATAGTCTGCATCACTATGTATGTTTCGATACATACCTTCATATTTGATCACATCTCTTTTGTTGACATGTTGTACCACAAATTTTTTGCCTATGATGCTATCACCACTCATTGGACTAGGCTCATCTATACCACGTATCTTGGGCAACACAAGTAGTCTCGTAAGCAAAATAGCCAATATAGCTGCCGCAAGGAATATAGCTCCTGACAGGTATCGATTGGTGATATCTATACCAAGCATATAAGACAGAAATGCAGCAACAAAAGCGGCAATGCCCAATGCCAAGAAGTCAAACGACATCACAAACATCTCCAAAATCAAAAACACTACTCACAAAGCAATCCAATATAATCGAAAATCCATGTCAACAAAAAGAGAGTAAAATATACAAAAGTTTTACACAAAAAAACAAAAGTTTTCTAATACTTTTGTTTATAGTGTATTGATGCTAAATGTGAATACGAGTTTGTAGACATAAAACACTCTAGCACAAAATCTTGTATAAAGTCGCGAGTGCACCTACAACATCAAATATCATCTCTGAGAAGCTGGCACCGCCAAGACGTCATTCACTATACAATCAAAATCACACAATGGATCCACGCTTCATACTGGGATAGTCTGCACCAAGCGCAATCGAGCAATTACTCACTTAATTTTGTTGATATATACCGGAGGCACAAATCGTTTGGACTCCAAAGCGGTGATCATTGCTTGGAGTGAATTGGCCAACCCTGCAGGAGAAGATCTATCAAGAGAGATATCTCATATAAGAGTGCTAGATATAGGAGCAAAGGTATTGGTAAGCTGTACAAGTCCATTACTAGATGCAGTGGTATTGCCGTGAGCATAGTTTGTTACCACAGCGCGCACACTACTCATTAGTCATCATACATTGGTTGCTCATTGCAACATTGCGAGATCTGTGCCTCATACCACTCTTTTTTGGGGGACTTGAGGGGCAGTATCGGGCAGTGTAGGCTCAGCTTGCAAGCTCTCTCACTCGACTTGTGTATCTTCCTGGATGAGCTCAACCAATTCTTGAGGAACACTAGCAATTGGTGCAGTATTTGGTGTAGCTATATCGTCGTTGGTCTTGGTATCTTGATCAAGATCCAATGATGTATCGATATCATCGGGAGGCAAAATAGGCTGCACACCTCTCACAATAGCATCAGATCCAGCATCAATCTCACTCAAATCTTGTTTGACTTCATCAGTATCTTGGTTTTTTTCAATAGTTGATTCTCATTGTTTATCAGGAGCCTGAGCCAGGATAGTAGATTTTGGAGTAGGGCCGACAGTGTCAGTAGCGGCTCAGCTTGTGTCTACGATAGCAGGATCTGGCTGTATAGTATATGATATAGAGATATCTTCTTTGAGAGTTGCTGCTAGCTCTTGAGCTTGCTCATCATTCAATACTATCTGAGGATCTACTGCCACGATATCGGCGATAGTTATCTCACCATTGATAGATGCGGTTTGCTGTGTATCTAGCTGAGTGACTACCGATTCTTCTTGGATCACTCTAGTGAGAGTAAGCTCTGCACCAGTGTTTTCTATGAGCTGTTTGCCATCATCTTGGGTAGTGATCGTCACATCTATCTCACCATCATCGGTATTGGAGCTGATTTCAAGATCTGGAGTCTTTATTACCACTTGGACAGACTTTTTCGGGATATTAATTTTTTGTGTGGGTAATGTCGACGATGTTGGCGATGTTGACGTCGGACTTGCTGATGGAGTAGGACTTTCCTCCACTCTCTGTTCTGCCACATCTTCTACAGGATCCATAGACTTGAGCTCTACAAATTCACCAGAAATCATATTGATCACATAGATATCCCCTACCTTCTCAACCTCAAACTCGGCAGGACCAACAATCTTGGCCTGCACGCCATCTTGTACAGAAAACGTCATCTCTGCTCACTCCAACAACAATACCTTGTCAGAACTCACAAGACTATCCGTCTCCTTGATCTCACCATTGCTCGTGATGGTCACCCCTCATACCGTCTGTATGATAGTCCCGATTTCATCTGCATACGTAAGCGTCTGAGCAGGATCAGCCTTGAATGTAATAAGCCCATCATCAGCTCTCCACTCCCCAGAATTTTGTCAACCAAAACTACTAAAATACAATATCCCCAACAAACTAATAGCAACTAACGAAAGTGTCGCTACTCTCGAATAATTAGTCACCCTAGAAAAGAATCATTTTTGAGATTTTTTTGCTTCAAAACGACGAAAAATCAGCTCTTTGGTCTCAGAGCTGAGCTGGGTAGATTGTATATCTTGTAAATAGTCTGTAAACTTCATTGGTTGGGTAAGTGATTTGTTAGGTGATATAATTTTGATTTGTTGCTAGTTGTACGAATCAACTGGACATATGTGACAAGATATTTGACACATTTTTGATAATGTGTTATTGAAAAATGTGGTGCTAGATATCTAGCACCACGTGTTGCTTAGAGCATTGATTATACACAGTATATAGTAGGCTGATACAATAATAACAAAACACATTAGTGCGCTTCGCTTGTATTTGCATGTCCTCGCTTTAGTGCCATTACGCAATATACCATGCCACAATACTATGTGGGGCGCAACCGCCCTTCGAGTCACCACCGCAATATATGAACCATATAGATTTAATACTGTAAAAATGAGGACTCTTAATCCGCCTTATCAATGAACTTCAAACAACTCTTACATAAAAAGTGTTCAGTTTTTTATACTCAATACCACACAATAAGTCAATATAAATTTTAGAAAAAGAAAGACCTCACTCAAAAAGAGAAAGGTCGACATCTGTAATGTTATGTTGATAGATAAGATCTATCGTCCGAGCTCGCTTTTGCGACTTGTGTGGATAGATCCACTCGGGATTAAAAAGATTTTTGTTGATACCACTAGGTATCAGTTCCGACATTGCTTGATGCAATAGATTGGGCGGTTGCCGCTCGGATATATGTTTTTTGTGTAGAGTGTATATGAGAAGTGTTTGGGAATCGAACCCAATGATTTCTCATCGGGACCCCCGAGATGGGGTATGCCACAAACTCATCATCTATATAGTTAAAATTGAAGTGATTTTCAAGAGATGTTAATATATGCCTGCAAACAGTTATATAGCAAACAAAAAAAATCTGTAACGAAACAGATCTTACTGGAGCCTGAGAGCGGATTTGAACCGCCGACCCCTTCCTTACCATGGAAGTGCTCTACCGACTGAGCTACCCAGGCGTATATAACCAAGAGAGAGTTTAACGGATGAAGGGATTTGAGCTTTGCATCTGAATCCTTCGATTGCTAAGATATTTTGTCATCACCTAGAGTATGACTTACTGTTTTGGTGATATGATAATTAGCGGATGAAGGGATTCGAACCCTCGGCCTCGACCTTGGCAAGGTCACGCTCTAGCCAGCTGAGCTACATCCGCGTGCAAAAGTTTGTAGTGATAATTATACATTTTTCAACCACAAACTAATCACTAGCAACTATACATTGCCCTAAACTTCTATAATCTCCACCTCTTCCTCAAACTTCTGCTCTTCGTATTTGCTAGAGAGCAACATTTTGGTCGGTCAGAGGATACAGAGACTCACTCATACAAGCTTGATGATATCTCTGAGATATATCTGCATCTCTGGCGTGTCTACTAGATAGATATGGCTCGATCGGATGAGTCACATACCTAGTAGGAGCACTCCTCGTCTATTGTTGGGCAATATAGATTCTTTGAATACTATCGCCAACAAAAATAATCATATCAAGATCACAAAAATAATTGCTATCATATTCTGATCAGCGAGAGCGTCTGAGACCACGATGCGTTCGTTGAGATACAACCATATAGTATATCACACAACTCCAGCTCATGCGAGTGTGAGATATCATTTTACGAGATAGTCTTTGAGGGTCATTGGTAGGGTCAAAAGTAAAAGGTTGAGTACAATCGAGATAAGATAATTTCTCACTTTAGGTTCAGATTACATTTGATTTGGCGCCTCTATTCATAGCAATCATAAACCTATCTTCAATACTTGTTGAGAGCTAGCCACAAGTGCAACACGAGAATCAGTTGTATACTTGTCATCTTCAAGCAAAATTTTTGTAGATTGGTAATAACTATTGAGCATACGAGCCAGATCTAAGACATATCTAGCAATTAAACTTGGCTTATACTCATTAGCAGATTTTTGGACAATACCAGGAAATTCACTTAGATGCAAACAAATTAGCCTTTCAGAATCTTGGTTCAATAAATTAAATCTTACAGCTGAATTAACATCATAGGATCATAAATCGACTATGCTTGCAAATCTTGCATATGTATACTGCAAATACGGACCAGTTTCTCATTCAAATGAGACTGCAGAATCCATGTCCAATCTAATTTTTTTGTATGTATCCTGGAGCAAAATACTAAATTTTAACGCAGCAAAAGCTATAGTATTAGCTAAATCATCTTTGTCTACAAACAATGATCTATTTTTCAGCAAATCCATTGCTTTTTGTACAGCATTATTGCGCCATGTATGATACGGGATAATAGTACCCTTTCTAGATGACATTTTACCATCAGGTAATTCAACCATCTCATATCACATATGATGAAGTTTAGAGGTCTCATATCAAGTTAGCTCAAGAGTTTTAAATAGCTGTTCAAAGTGATAATTTTGCTCTGTGGCTACCACATACAATGATATGTCAAAATCATATTCTGATTCTTTAAGGTGAGCTAGAGCGATATCTTTTGTAGAGTACAAGGAAGTTCAATTTGATTTTAGCAGCAAAAATATTCATAAATCAAACTCTTCTAAATCTGCCACAATGGCTCATTCACTTTTTTTTACATAAGATATTGCATCATCTGCCAAATATTTTTTAACCATATCTATACCAGACTGCTCAACTTCACTCTCTCGGTAAAATCTCTCTATCTCACATCATAGTTCCTCAAATGCAGATTTTAGTCATAATATACTTAGATCGCGTGTTTTCTTCCAAATTCATAAAAGTTTCTCATCTCCCTGCTCTAACAATCTTTGAATTTCATGGATTTCATCTTTATATTGCTCGGCTTTTTCATCAGCCTTACGAGTAGCTTCTTGATATATATTTCCAGACCAGATACCAAATTCCTCAGGATTATTCGGATACGTTTGATCAGTAAAATTAATATAGAACCAAATCCATTTTGCTACATGTGCACCAATATCTCAACCATATGCTGTCCTGATAACTTTATATCCAGCAAAATCAGCAATAGTACAAACCGATTCACTAACCAAAGCATTTCTCAAGTGACCTACATGTAGCATTTTATGGGTGTTTGGCGACCATCATTCAACCAGCATTGTTCTATTTTTGTCATCACCTGCACCATATCTGTCTCACTGAGTTACCACATCTCATATGGTCTGCTGTGCTACTCGTCCAGCGTCCAGTGTGATATTGATATATGGTCAGAGCGCTTCTATCTTGGCTAGGACGTCCTCCCCTTTCGGAGAGAGGGGCTGGGGGAGAGCTAGCAGCTCATCCGCTATCTCCTGTGCTATCACTGCTGGTGCTTTTTTTAATTTCTTGGCAAACTGAAAACATGGTAGAGCAAAATCTCCCATACTACGATCCTGCGGGATCTCTAGCAGAGATGGATCTATCTCCACACTCTGTACCTGTGCAAACAACTTTTCTACTATAGCTCTAAACATACTATCTTGTATAAATTCAAATATTATCTAACAACTCTGGAAGTGCCGGCTGCATGAAGTGTCATCTTGTTTCAAATACTTCGAATATAGCATTTGGCAATAATTCATTTAATCTTTTTGAATGATTGAATGGTACAACTGTATCATCTTTTGAATGGTAGATATATAGATCTTTTGTCGTATCACTAATATTCGAAACTCTTGTAAGATCTATAATAAAATCATTAAGTCACAGTAGTTTGCCTGGTCGCTCTCAGTCCTTTATTCATTCTATATCAAGCAATGGACACACTAAATGAATTTGATTAATCTTCACAGGAAAAGAGTTTTCACTCAAATACTTGATAATAAATGTGGCTCAAAGTGAATGTCACACAAGAATAATCTCGTCTTGTAGGTGTTGAAAATATTTTTCAAACCATATCTTTCGAGCTTTATATTCGGCATTTCGCTTACAAGGCATAGATGGCCTAATGCAATGTAGTTGTTCTGATACAGCATCACACAACCATCATTTCCAACTTTTTTTTTCTTCAAATAAATCTCGAGGACACTCTTCAAGAAAAGTATGATAATCACTTTGATTATCGAACAACTCTCAACCATTAATTAAAATCATCTGCTTCATACCACCACTGTATACATATCAATGACAATTTCAGCACCATTTATAAAAAATTGTTACTGTAATATCGAAAACGGATCGGAATAGCAGTTGGTAAGCAGTGTTTGATCTCTCTCTAGTATAGACCTTGATTAGCTAGATAGAGCTGTTTTCGATTCATTACAGCGCTAATGTATTGTTTGTATATTGAGACAATCTCCGAAAGTAAGCACATAAGCTAGATTTCAATCGATTCTTTGTCTAACTGGTAATCAATACATTAGCATATCAGCGCATATCTTACAACTCACGATTGCAACACACCCAAACTTACCTATATCTACTATACTTTTTAGTTAGTAATTTTTGTATAAGATGAAAAAGATTTTGCAGAGTATGATGTGACTGTCAGCACTAGTATTGCTAGCTGGATGCAGCTCTACCACCACACAGACACCACCTACCGAAGGTTGAGCAGTAGCTGTACCGCAAGTAGAGGCTCCTACAGCACAGCCAAAAGAGGAAATCAAAGAAGAAGCGAAGGAGGAGGTGAAGGAAGAGGTAAAAGAAGAGATAGCAGCACCTACAGGCACCACTACTGTCGTGATAGAAACAGATATGTGAACAATGGAAGCAGTACTATATGACAGCACTCCAGCACATAGAGACAATTTCGTCAAGCTAGCCAACGAGTGATACTACGATGATTTGTTGTTTCATAGAGTGATCAAGTGATTTATGATCCAGGGGGGAGATCCTGACTCTCGTGGTGCAGCAGAGTGAGTGACTCTGGGTAGATGATGACCAGATTACAAGATCGATGCTGAAATCGGAGCACCGCATTTCAAAGGCACGCTCGCAGCAGCTAGGCAATGATGAGGCATCAATCCTGAAAAAAAATCTAGCGGATCGCAGTTTTATATAGTACAATGACAACCGGTGACAGAAGCACAACTGAGACTGGAATACACTCCAGAACAAATCCAAAAATATCTAGAAATCGGAGGGACTCCTATGTTGGATGGAGAGTATACGGTATTTGGTGAGGTGACTGTCTGACTAGATGTGATAGACAAGATCGCTGATACCCCTACAGCCAGAGGTGACAGACCAATACAGGATATAAAAATGAAAATACGTGTAAAAGAGTAGGATGGGGAAGTAACATCAAAGTGAGAATACCTATTCTCACTTTTTTATTAAAAATTACCATCTATGCACAAACGCTGACTCCATATATTTCGTCAAGATCTCCGCACGATCGACAATACTGCTTTAAGCAAAGCATGTCGTGAATGTAAAGAAGTGATACCACTTTTTGTCCTAGACACGGAGGTATTTTCTCGTTTTCCCACACACGATCCGAGACAGTGATTTCAGCGAGAGGCCTTACAGTTTTTGGAATCTGATATCCAAAAAATATGATGACAGCTATATGTAGTGTATGGTCAAGCAAGTAAAGTGATCCCAAAAATACTGGAGACTCAGGAGATAGATGCTATATACATCAATAGATCCTACGGGCACGGATCCGTCACCAGAGACAAAGCGATACAAAATTTTTGTGAGAGCAAAGACATCATCTATCATCAATGTACAGATTATCTGATGCTGGAGATCGATGTCGTCCCGACCAGGAAAGTATTTACTCCGTTTTTCAAAAAACGACTCCCGATAGTACAGCAGAAATATCAAGCTGGAGAGTATACTTCAGACACACCTAGCAAGATCACTACACCAAAAATCGATCTCCCGACTCTCTCAGATCATGAAGATCAAATAAAGTGTCACTCACATCCTGCATGGAAGATTTGATGAATCAGAAAGCATCTTGATGAGTTAAGTTTGACAGACTACGACACGACCAGAAATCTCCCAGCAGACACCTCTGGTACCACCAAGCTCAGTCCCTACCTCACGTTTGGGATACTCAGTCCTAGAGAGGTGTTTGGACAGTTTGTAAAAAAAATGTCTACTCAAGATAGCTTCCCAAAAGAAAAAAATCGAGCAGATGTCATCGTAAGTGAGCTAGCCTGGAGAGAATTTTGGCAGCACATCTCATATCGATTTCCAGCAACGACCTATGGTGACTATCAAGCATTTCAAGATAAAAGAAAATGAATCGTACGAGAAAATAACAAAGAACGATACGAAAGACGAAAAAATGGAACAACCTGATATCCTATCGTAGATGCAGGTATGAGACAACTCAAAGCAGAAAACCGAATGCACAATCGTGTGAGGATGATTGTCGCGAGTTTTTTGACCAAGGATCTCCTGATAGACTGGAGGCGAGGAGAAAAGCATTTTGCAGATCTCCTGATAGACTATGATCGCAATGTAAATATCGGCAATCGACAGCGATCCGCATCCGTGTGAGCTGATCCCAAACCCTTACGTATATTTAATCCCATCCTTCAGTCTGGGAGATACGACCCTCTCGCTGAGTATATCCTGAGACGAGTCCCAGAACTAGCCTGACAACCTATCCCCGCCATACACGATCCTATCAAATATGTGTTGGACTACCATACTCCCGTAGTAGATCACTACGAGTGGAGCAAGATAGCAAGGGTTAGATATAATAAAGCGAAGGTGAGGTATGAAGAGTGACTTGATATATAAATTCAAAATTGGTAGATAAGGAGATATTTTATAGGGTGGGGGCTTAAAATTTACATCTCGTCATTCAGAATCGGATGGCTTCAGACGAACGAAGTGAGGCTAGAAGATATGCGATGAAGAATCCAGTCAATCTACATATACCAATCCTTAGCGAGATCAGCTCGATGTTGATTTTTTTCTTCGATAAGCTGTATTTTATATGCCCTACTTTTTCATTTCATTTTCTTTTCACAAAGTATTGCCTCATCTATGGTTACAAATTCTTGATACCATACAAGTTGATTGACTCAATGTTTTTTGGTAAATCATGCTGTTTCTCAATATTTATGTTGATACACCCTCTTGCGCATGTCAGAGGTGACTCAGACATATAATGTCCCATTTCTCTTGCTGGCGAGTATATAGGTAGTTCACATTGCTATGTAGTGAGTTTATAAAATGACTGGATTCTTCACCTACAAGATTCAATCATTCACTACGTTCATAAAGAATCTTGTGGTTCTGAATGACGAGAAGTTAAAGTCTAAAATCTCTACACCCCATGCCTCCCTACCACAACACCCCACACCTTCACCGTCGGGTGTTTTTCTTTGATTTGATGAGCGACGTGGATGAGGGTAGATCAGGTGGTGGTGATATCATCCACGATGAGTATGGTCTCGTCTCAGGCTATATCTCGCTCCTGCTGTGATCCAAACACTCATATCAGATTGCTCAGTCTCTTTTTTCTGTTTAGCTTGGTCTGAGATCTAGTGTATTTGACTCTGCGTGTGAGACGAGCCACGGGAGTGTCGAGCAATACTCCCAGCTCCTGAGCGAGAAGTTCGGATTGATTATACCCTTTGACTCGATACTTCCTGATCCAGTGGGATGGGACGTATGTCAGCAGCAATTTTTGTGATTGCATTGCCTGACTCAACTGTGGATGTGATTGGATGAGCAGACTTAGTCTCTGCGAGAGAAATCACGCAATATGTGATCTATGACCAAACTTGAGTGCCAGGATCAGCTTCTTGATCGTCTCGGCATAGCTAAATCATATCACAATCCCCTCCAACGGAAAATCCTCATCGCTCGCACGACATCCCAGACAGACCTGATAGTCAGGACTCGCAGACTGACATATCGGACACATCTCCGAGTGTGGCTTGAGATCTTTTTTGCAGGTGTTGCATAGATACTCACCCTGCTGATCACATCACACACATCTGGGAGGAAACAAAAAATCTAATAGCTCATCAAACATATCACAAAAGTATCTATCAAATCGCACATCCTACTCACCATGCACATCAAAACCAATCGGTCTAGAGTCATCACACTCATCATCTAGTGAGAGTTTTTGAAGTTCAAACCATATACTGCGTATCTCTGCCTGATTTTCAAACACGAGAGCTTTTAGTTGTTCGTGTGTGGCAAGTGTCTTTCTCATATGGTTAAATACCCTAATGATCGCAATACTCACCTCCTTTGCCATTTCACTATTGAGCACATTTGCCGCCTGCAATGTACCATGCTCGGTAAACGCATAGGGTAAGTACCTAGTTCCTCAATGACTTAAACTTGAGGTGCCAAAATGTCACCTCACAGTCTCAAACTCCTGTTTGGTGAGTTCAAACATAAAATCTTCAGGAAAACGGTCAATATTTCTTTTGACCTGTCTTTTAAGATATTTTGTCTCTACACCATACAACGCTGCTAGATCTCTATCTAGGATTATCTTCTGTCATCTCAGGACGATGATCTTGTCTTGTATAGACTCTATGGGCACCAACATACCCATATATTATCTATCAAATCGTTGAGTGCAAGAGAGGATTTTGGGAATAAAAAAGCAACTTTATTTAAAAGTCGCTTATTGAAAATTGATTTAATTTTCACTGAATAGGAACAGTCCATTTATGGTGTCCAATTAGATGTTTTACTTGAACAAAGGACACTTCTTCCTCAACCCTGCAAATGGCATTTTGTGTGACTGGATCTTCTTGGGATGATGCGTCTTGAAGCACAAATAAGTATCCAGAATGTTTAATGGTATCTATTAATGGTTGACCTAAATCCAATTTTTTTTCAAAAATAGATGGAGTATTTGAATCAGGATTGGTAAAAATTAATGTTAAATTCAGTGTATACATACCTATATTTTTAAATTTTATTTTATAATTATCCTAATAAAACTATAGTAAAAACAAAACACTTGTCAACCCCATTGACACAGAAAGTGATATCCGTACATTGTCAGCTATGAAAAAGATCATCTCTCTCGTGATATTTATACTACTCATCCTTTGACTCGGCTATAGCTGGAGAGCATTTCAACATCAGCAGATTTCAGAGCGTTTTGCTCAGCAGGCCACTCCTCTAGTGCAGCAGATGGAGACATACGATATGCTTGATCTCGACCTCCCCTCTCTCAGAGAGGGGGTAGGGGGAGAGCTATTTTCAAACATAGATATCGAGACCAAAAAAGACCCAACTCAGTATATGGCCCAACTCCAGCAAAAATTTCAATCTGCACTGGAGGTATATAACGCCACGTATGGTATATGGTCACAGCAATGACTCCCCGTCCAGCTAGATATGTCATCCCTAATCCAGTCACTATCTCTAGAGGAGAAGGTCGCTCAATTGTTTTTGTTTGGATTTGATGGGACACAGTTAGATAGTGATACCAAGGAGCGACTCACTACCTACCAGCCAGGTGGGATCATCCTAATGGGCAAAAACATCTCCCCACAACTCTCCACACTCATAGATGATCTCCAATCTACTCAGCAAGACCTACCATTGTTTGTCTCCATAGATCAGGAGTGAGGGCTCGTCGCTAGACTAGATGAGACGCTCCCGAGTCAGTCTCAAGT
>CALHCH010000082.1 GCA_937930555.1 Candidatus Absconditabacterales bacterium
CCTGATCAGATACTCCGGAAGCACCTGCTGAAGAAGCACCTGCTGAAGAAGCACCTGCTGAAGAAGCACCTGCTGAAGAAGCACCTGCTGAAGAAGCACCTGCTGAAGAAGCACCTGCTGAAGAAGCACCTGCTGAAGAAGCATAATCTGAATTCTCGTTTCTGAATTCTTTATTCTAAAAATAGCATATGTGAGTGTGATTGGACAAACTCATTTTGATAATATTAGCCATACTGGTGCTTATCATTTTTGTTGGTTCGCTATACGCATTCTTCTATGCTATTTTTTTGTTTGTTTTTTCTGCTGGAGATCCAGACAAGATCAAGACTGCATGGAATAGTATCAGATATATGCTGATGGGCATTATACTCACGATCTTTCTCTTATTTATCTTCCCAGTAATATTCAAGAGAGTCTGACTAAACAATGCTGAACAGTTTGAAGCAAGTAGTATATTTAATATGGCTACTCAGATCGTCAATTATCTCTTTACGTTTGGCAAAGAATCAATCGAATTGTACCAATCATGAGAAGTAGGAAATTTCCCAGGATCACCTACCCAACAACCTACCACCTGATGACCTTGATCCAACCCAGATCTCAGTCCTACTGTGCCCACAGGAGAGTTTGAGCTCTAAATTTATTTCTTTATTGATATGTGATGCAACTTATACAATCAGACTGATCGGTAGTCTCAACCACTCTCCCGGAGACACTCTCTCGCTCATCATATACACTTTTGTATTTTTATCCCAAAAACGATACTCCTGGATGCACGCTAGAAGCTCAGGATTTTACTAAACTCAATTCAGAATTTGCAAAAAAATGAATACAAATCGTATGAGTGTCTAAGGACGATTCGGATTCGCACTGCAAGTTTGTTGCAAAATACGAACTCTCCCCTAGCTATATCTCAGATCCGGATCTATTATTGCACAAAAAATACGGCGCTTGGTGAGAAAAAAATAATTATGGAAAGATTGTTACATGAGTCATTAGATCGACGTTTTTGCTTGATAGTGACTGACAAGAGCTACATAGCTGGAAAAATGTAAAAGCAACCTGACACGCCCAAAGAGTACTAGACTGGGTAGATCAAAACATGTCATAGACTGCTCCATACACTTTCGCTTGACCAATGCGATGTATTTGATATACAATAATCTAAATACACCAACTAACTCTCTATTTATTTTGGCATACTAGCAATGGATCTTAGTAGTACAAAATCATCTTTCATCAAACAGCTTGGCTGATACTCTCTTATAGAAAAAATATTTTTGTGATATAGCGTATTGCTCATCGTTTTGCTAGTGGTACTTCCACTTTTTGAGACTGGCAGTTTGGGTGGTTCAGCTACGCAGACCTATTGATTTTTCAATCCTTGGATGATCAAAACCAATATCCTTGCACTCCTCCTCCTCAGCACACTCCTCTTACGAAATCTCAGCTCACATATGAGACAAAAGATTTACCAGCGAGTAGGATTTCGTAGTAGCGATGCATTTATCAATTTCGTCCTTATCTTTGGTTTGATTATGTTGTTTTTTGGGATGAGTGATACGGTCTCCGTATTTTCCAACAATTTTTCTCAGATGATAGGCACTACGGCGAGTTTTTCTATACTGCTGCTGTATTTGATAGGGTGACTTGTGCTATCTCTGATAGTCTCATACACCCATACTTCCAAATCATCTCACCCTCACGAAGACATCCATATCCCCAACCATCAAGAAAAAGCTGAAGCAGAAGCATTCAAAAAAGTAGAACAAGAGTTTAGCGGATTGTTCAAAGATCAAAAACCTGTTGATCCCACTCCTCCACCTACAGCTCATAGTTCTAGAGATTTTGTGAGGTAGGATATAAATATCTCAAAAAAATATTTATCGTTCAACTAATGTTGAACGATTTTTTTTAAGGCATGAAAATCAACTACTCCAGCCCCTCAAAATCAAACTCCCTCGTCATCACCTCACCTATCTCTGCTAGACTATATAATCATGGTATTAGTGCTCGATGTCAGCTACGATTGTCTATCAGGACGTAGCTTGGTGTTTTGCTAACATCAAAATACTCTACCGCTTTTTGCATAGACTGGGCGATGCTCACATGTGCAGAACCATTGATCACGCAGTCAGAAAAATCCTGTCACAGTCACAACCGTACTCCAGCCATCAGGACTTCCTCCACGCTCTGAGGTGGCTGTGCATAAAACTCATCGTGCAGCTCATCTATCATATCATCTCCCTCTGCACATCAGATACCCAACCAAGATAGCGTATCTTCAGGCTCTAGCGTACTCACAAATGGAAGACGTACATACTCCACCGCAGGATCACCAAACATCAAAATATTCATCTCATCATCCAATCCTTCCTTATGAGCTTGCTGACAATATTCTTGATTGTGCCCACAGTACTCAAGTATCCCAAAACGCTTGTCACGTCATAATCACAAACGACTAAATCACTCTTGGTCTAATGTACCAGTACTATACTCACTCAGAAGTCCAGATGCATCATCTACTGAGATCTCTGACCTATCATCTCATATACCCAATCACACAAATCATCCTCATCACAAAACGTATCCCAACACAAGTCAGAGAAAAAATACTACTAACGAGCTTAACATATATTTGTAAGTCATAACCTATACATAATACCCAAAAAACAAAAAAAATGCAAAAGAAAAACCACCTCAAGAGAGATGGTTTTTGGTATTTATACATTCTTCTGATTTCATCTGATTTTCATCTGACCTCTTCTGTCATACTATTCATCATCTAGTCATTTCACCTTTCCTTCTCCTACTCTTTGCTTGATGATTTCTTCTCTTACATTGCTAGGTACTGGTTCATAACTACCAAACTGCATAGAGTAATTGGCTCTACCCTGTGAGAGTGATCTCACTGTCGTTGCATACCCAAACATCTCTGCAAGTGGCACTCTTACCTTAATAATTGTTACGTTATTTTTCTGTTCTTGTCACTCGATACGACCTCTTCTAGATGACAGATCTCACATCACATCACCTACATAATCCTCTGGTACCGTCACCTCTACGTCCATGATTGGTTCGAGCAATTGTGGATTAGCCTTCAAAAAAGCTTCCTTAAACGCTTTGAATGCTGCGATCTTGAACGCTACCTCAGACGAATCCACCTCATGGTATGATCCATCAAATACTGTTGCTTGTACATTGATGATAGGATATCCAGCCAAGATACCTTTTGCCATTGTGTCCTTGCATCACTTGTCGATAGCTGGGATAAACTCTTTTGGTATAGTACCTCACACGATTTCTGATTCAAAATTATAGTTGATTCTATCTCCTTTGTCATCCACATCTGTCTCGGTAAGTGGAGTGATTCTCAAGTGACAATCACCAAACTGTCCACGCCCACCAGTCTGTCTTTTAAATACTCAGTGACCAGTTTGTTCGTTGGAGATAGATTCTCTATATGATACTTGTGGTGCACCTACTTCCACTTCCACATTGTGCTCACGTTTGAGTCTATCTACGATCACTTCTAGATGCAACTCACCCATACCTGCGATGATCGTCTGACCGGTCTCTTCGTCTGAGTAGTATTTAAATGATGGATCTTCTGCTCCGAGCTTGGAGAGTCCGATACCCATTTTTTCTTGGTCTTTCTTGGATGCTGGCTCGATAGCGAGTGAGATCACTGGCTCTGGGAAATTCATTTCTTCTAGGATCACTTCGTTGTTTGGATCACAGAGAGTATGTCATGTCTGAGTGTTTTTGAGTCACAAAAACGCTGCAATATGTCATTCACCTACACTCTTTATTTCTTCTCTCTTGTTACTATGCATGAGGAGGAGACGTCCTACTCTTTCTTTGTTTCCATTGATAGGATTGGTGAGTGTATCACCAGAGTTGATCGTACCAGAGTATACTCTGACGAATGTAAGCGTACCCACAAATGGATCTGTCATAATCTTGAACGCAATAGCTGATGCAGGATCTCCTTTGCCAGGAGTTCTCCCATCTTCTTCGCCTGTATCAGGATTGGTACCTTTGATCGTCCCTCTATCTATAGGCGATGGGAGATAGTCTACTACAGCATTGAGTACGAGTTGTACACCCATGTTTTTCAATGCTGACCCACACAATACTGGATAGAGCTCATTTGCAATTACTCACGCGCGGATAGCTTTTTTGATTTCTTCTACTGAGATCTCTTCTCATTCTAGAAATTTCATCGCTACATCATCATCAAATCCAGATACTCTCTCGATCATATCTTCTCTCGCCATATCCACTTCTTCTTTTATCTCATCTGGCATTGGTTTTTCTACCACGTTTTCACCCATTGCTCATTCAAATATATAGTACTTCATCTCAACCAAATCTACAATACCCTGAAATGTATCAGCAGCTCCGTGAGGAAACTGTATAGCTACACCCTTGTCAGTGAGTTTGTCAGCGATAGACTGCACAGACATATCAAAATCAGCACCGAGCTTGTCCATCTTGTTTACAAATGCGATCCTAGGGACATTGTATCTATCAGCCTGTCTCCATACCGTCTCTGACTGTGGCTCTACACCCTGAGATCCATCAAACACAGCCACTCATCCGTCCAATACACGAAGCGATCTCTCTACCTCTACCGTAAAGTCCACATGTCAGGGTGTATCAATAATATTGACGTGAGTATCTCATCGAAAACATGTCGTCGCAGCAGACGTAATCGTAATACCTCTTTCTTGTTCTTGTTCCATCCAGTCCATCTCAGCAGCACCATCATGTACCTCACCGATCTTATGCTTCTTCCCTGTATAAAACAATATTCTCTCTGATGTAGTGGTTTTACCCGCATCGATATGCGCGATAATACCAATATTACGTACTTTCTCCAAAGGTGTAGTAGACATATAAATAATTGATTCAATAAAACAAAAATGGAGCTTGACTCCGTTGGGTATTGTATAGGTATGTTTGGCTTGATTGCAAGCGGTTAGCTAGATTTTTGGGTAAAGAAAAAAGCACTTCGAGTATGACTCGAGGTGCTTTTGATAACAACTTATTTAATGTAGTTGTAACAAGTGAAAGGAACTTTTTTAGCAAATGGATCTCTAGGAATCAAACCTATGCTTCTTTCCCACTCCACTGCTCTCCGATTCATGCGCATTCTTTCAGTAAATCGCTGAAAGCTCTTCAGTTCCAGCTCTGCTGCAGCAAGAGCCTTTAGTGGATTTTTGATTTTACCAAATGGTAATGATGGATTTCTTCCTCTTGATTTCTTCCACTTACCATGAGCGACTACATATTCTGCATCAGTTAAATATTTTTTATTTGGTTTTTTCATCTTATTATTTTTAGTTTTTGAATTTTTATATCGTATGCTCAAAATAACTATAATAACATCATAGTCAATATATAGTCCACGCCTATAATCCTACACTCTAATCGCCCTCCCCCTCACAGGATGCTTCACATTAGATAGTAGATCTGCATCGCAGTGATCTACACCATCCTGAGGGATACTACGCTGCTGTGTATGAGCAAATCATGCATCCTGTACATCACTCACATCTACCTCATCCAGCTGTGAGACCATATCCAGGATAGACTCCATATCTCACATCAGTGAGGTGGCTTGCTCATCTGATAGCTCGAGTCTTGCGAGTTTGGCGAGATGTTGTATCTGCTCTAGCGTGATATGTGACATGAAGTGGTGAAAAATAGCAAAAAATCAAACTACTCGAGATGATACTATTTTTGATTTTCTTTGCAAAAGAAAAGAGGAAATTGGTCTACTATTTTTGATTTTCTTTGCAAAAGAAAAGAGGGCAAACGTATTGCCCTCTAAGTACATATATCGTTTTGGAAACACTAGTATCCGCATACTGGATATGCTCACGTCTGCGGAATAATACTTGGAAGTTGCAATGCAGCAGTGTTGTGAATTTGTGGTTCAGGTCTAGGTTTTTTTAAAATCTCGTCTATCAATTCTTTTCTCAAATCCTCTTTGGAAACTGCTACCACTGGGTTTGCTTTAATTATCTTGTTTTTTATTTCTGCCACTTCTGATCTAGATATCTCAATAGTACAATTACTACTACATCCATCATTGTTTAAATTATTGCCATCATCACACTGCTCTCCGTTTCTCGCCACACCGTCTCCACAGTAGTTATTTCAACCTGGTGAATTTCTCTTTGTGATACGAGGATTAGTTGTTTTTGATGGACAGATAGCGGTCATTGTCGCAAATAATTCACCATTTGCTGTGAGGAGAGATACCTCCTGTGCTGCAATATTTTTAAACACAAGTGATCACTCATAGACTTCATCATAATAAATATAATTATCGTCCAATATCTCAGTGATTTTGAGTATAAGCGTGTCTACATCCGAAGAAACTATAGGTGTATCAAATCCATAAGTAAAGCTATCTACTACAAAGGAATTGATAGAAACGCTTTCACTAAAAGCTATAATATGACAAGTGTCTCCACAGTCTGGGTCTTCACCTAGTGGGCAGTTGAGGTTGCAGGTACCATCTTGCGAACAATCTTCACAGTCTGCTTGGCATAGGGCAAGAGTTGCGTGATCTCCTGGATCTGCTGTTTCGCAGGCTCCAGTGCTATAGT
>CALHCH010000083.1 GCA_937930555.1 Candidatus Absconditabacterales bacterium
CCAAACTCATAACACTGCTCGCATGCACTAGGTCATATCCATACCATACATGTATTCATATCTAGTGGCATATGTTGTTGTATAGTATCAAACGTATTTCACACTATATTGTGGTGTGTGCCTCATCGGCCAGAGTGTATTGCTCACGCTATATGATCACCCTCTAGCGACTGTGCATAGAACAATATAGGCACACAATCAGCAGTACGTATCTCTAGGACGTCTGCTGTATCGGTATACATCGCATCTCCAGATCATTGGAGTCCAGGCTCAGTCACATACAGCACATCTGCTCCATGTACCTGATCCATATATGCTACCCTACTCACATCACACCCAATACTACCCAAAATATCCTCCCTCTCGGATCCATCAGTCTGGTCCGTACTCCACATACAAAAGTACCTCTGCTCCGAGTATGGTATTATCATCGCAAAGATAAAGATAAAAAACGTCTTTACTCCTTATTCTTTATTCCTTATTCCTTATTTCTCCTTTACACATCTCTCGCCCTATACAACTGCAACAGCAACTCATACTTGGAGATTAGATACATCATATATGGGTCGCTTTGTCTGCTTGTGATACCCATATCGTACGCCTGAGTCACAAATGGTTCTCGATATGGTTCTGCCTCTCACCGGTCTCTAGTGGGATAGAGTCATTTCATCAGTGCTACGAGTGAGCCTGATTTGGTCAGATAGCTATCTGGATGATATCACCCTGCACTGCCCCAAAAAAATCTATACACACACGACAACATCACCATCTGTCTCTGCTCAGTCTCCAGATCATCAATATCATTGAACTGACATATATCATCACTATATATAGGTAGTCCGACTGTCTGAGCATATGCCACATATCGACTAGCCGCATCCGCTCTGGTGACAAATGCAAATGGAGACTCAGCTATCTCGTCCACATCTGGTATACCCACCTGCTCTCATCGAGCCAACGCAGCATCAAACTCACTATCCTGCAACAATGGTCCAAACGCCACAAGATGAAATACTCATCGTCCCAAAAACACGATGATTCACAATATTGCTATAATTTTTTTTGCTTCGTTCCACGTCATGTGATCTACTACAACCAAAATACCAAAACAACGACAATCTCTAGTGGATGAGTTTACACAACGAAATAGTAAAATCAATCTCTCTGCGATCAGAGATCCACAAGATGTATACAATAAACATATCCTAGATGCACTTGAGATCAAAAAAATAGAAAAGAATATATCAGCCCTTCAAACACAATCAAACAAGAATATCAATGCCTGCGATCTAGGTACCTGATGATGATTTCCCCTGCTCCCACTAGCAATGACCTATCCTCATATCAGATGGACAGGCCTAGATGCCAGAAACAAAAAAATCTCTGCTATCAACGACATCATCTCCTCTCTAAGTCTAGACAACTGCAAAGCGATTCATTCCAGAGTCGAAGATCACGCTATACGCTATGATATCGTCACAGCCAGAGCTGTAGCATATGCCGACACCCTCCTCCCACGAGTAGATCAGATACTCAAACCATGAGGTGTAGCTATATTTTACAAACTTTTTACATCAGAAGAAGATAATATACTAACAAAATATTGACGAGATATAGAAATAAATCATACATATACTCTCTGAGACGATGTAGAAAGGATATTGTATGTACTAAAAAAGCCACAGTAAAAACTGGAGCTTTTCAAGCGCTTGCATACTAAGTTGTTATTAGGCAATATTAGATGAAGATACTGTCACTCTAGAAGTTAACAACAAGGAGAGAGCGACAAAGAAAGTGTACCCCAATAATACACCCAAGAGCCAAGAGAATGCAACAATTCCTGTAAGTTGCAACAATACTATTGGCAACATAAAGAAGGTAAGGGTATACCAAGTCCTTAATTGATGAATGGTTTGATCGATCTTTTTTTGATGCGTCTTGCTTAAAATTTTAAATGGATAGAATCCAAAAGAGAATGATTGAGATCGATAGTATGAATCTTTTTTTGCAACATACACATCTGTCACCCACCATATAGAAATCAAGAGTACACAAACCCCTCCAATAAGAGATATGTGATATATACTCTGCCCAATAACATTAATGAATAATTTTTGTGTTTGAATAAGAATCCAAAGAGAAGTAGTCATCAATAGAAGGTATAGAGCATACAAAAAATCTTTTTGTTTATAACTTAACTTTTTCATAACTTATATTTTTATTTAGAAATACTTTTATGCATATTTTATATACTCACTATACAAACAAAGTCAATACTAATCCCTCCCATAATCTTGTAAATACAGTCAATACCACTACTATAGCACTATTCAAAGCGCTTCCAGCTTTACACTTTACACTTTAAACTTTAATTTTGGCACGCCGTAGAACCACCCGCAGAAAAAAATCAAGCATAGTCCTAGATAGATATAAACTCTGATGACTCCTCGTGATGTTGTGAGTACTTTTTTTCTTTTCTTTTTACACTGCTCAGCAGTCTCCTATCTTTTCGCGATTGTCCTATCCTACCACTCAGGCTTTTGGCTACCAGTGAAGTTTCGTATTTTTTGCTTTTCTTGTGATTACTGGGACATTTATTTTATTTAGACAGAGATTTTATACGACACGATTATTCAAGTTTGCTGGGATACTGATGATGATCATCTCGAGTATACTCAATTTTGAATTGATCGGACAAAACATCTCTGACTGGACATCTCAAGGTATCAGAACCATGGTAGAACAACACGGAGGATGGCTGTGATATCTAGGTATATTGTGAGCTGATTATCTATTTGGTGGATCAGCCAATGCTATCAAGTGATTTTTTATTGTGGCGTTGTTGGCGACGTTGATAGCCATCGCATTGTACTACAAGATCACTATCCCTTCGATCAAATTTGAATCAATGAGAAGCTCGTATGAGTGAGTCAAAAAAACTGCAAAAGCAACTGCAAGCAAAACAAGTAAAGTAGCCAAAGCATCAGCTGCAGCTGGGAGTACAAGACTTATAGAAAAAGAAGTGGTAGACAATGCCACAGATGATGCTCGCACCAAAGAAACACTCAAATCAATGATCAAAGAAAAACTCAATAGAAAAGTACAAAGCAAACAAGAAATAGAAGAAGTAAAAGAAATGTACATCAACTTTCCAACTGACAAACCCACTTATTCAATCGATCTGTTGGAAAAGTGAGAGACTCAAGATGTGACTGTAGATGAAGAACGACTGCTGATCAAAGCTCAATCTATAAAATCAAAACTTGCAGAATTTGGTATCGATGTAGATATAGAATGATTTAATATCGGTCCTACAGTGATGCAGATCAAGATCAAGCCTCAAGCTGGTATCAAAGTATCCAAGATCGAAAATCTTAAAAAAGATCTCGCGCTATGACTCAAGACCAAGTCACTCAGAGTCCTTGCTCCTATACCTGGCACAGATAGTGTAGGTATCGAAATCCCAAATCCAAAACCTCAGATGGTGAGATTGGGTGATAGTTTTGGTAGCATAGAGTACACGAGAGAACTCAAAGACAACTGGACCAATCTCATTATAGGTAAAGGTATATGATGAGAGCAAGTAGTCAAATCATTGGAAAAGATGCCTCATCTGCTAGTAGCTGGTGCGACATGATCTGGTAAATCCGTGTGAGTCAATTGATTTATCGCATCGCTGATGTACCAAAACACCCCTAGTGAATTGAAGTTTATCATGGTGGATCCCAAACAGGTAGAACTGTGAATATACGAAGGTATCCCATATCTCCTCTCCCCGATCATCACCCAGCCAGACAAAGCAGTAAAAATACTCAAGCGATCAGTCAAACATATGGACGAAAGATACAAGATGCTCAAAGATCTCAAGGTAAGAAATCTAGATGAATATAATGCAAAAGTAACTGACGAAAAAGATAAGATGTATCGTATCGTCATCATCATCGATGAGCTTGCTGATCTGATGATGAGCGGCAACAAAAAAGACACAGAAAACTATATCGCTCGTATTGCACAAAAAGCCCGTGCAGTAGGTATGCACCTCATTCTTGCGACCCAAAGACCAAGTGTCAATGTCATCACAGGTCTTATAAAAGCAAACATCCCAACTAGAATATCTTTTGGTGTGGTGTCTCAGATAGATAGTAGGACCATACTAGATATGAAGTGAGCAGAAGATCTAGTAGGTAAGTGAGATCTGCTGTATCTAGATCCCAAGACCAAGTATCCACTTAGGATACAGTGACCGTTTTTGGATACACCAGAGACAGAAGAGATAGTCAACTCTATCAAAGAAAAATATATGTCCAATCTCACCGAGGCAGATATCTACCATCCAGAGATCATGAATATCTTGGAAAACAAATGATCTGGCATAGCTGGAGCTGGAGGAGATGTGAGTGATAGTGACGAAGAGCTGATCGAGCAAGCTATCACTATCATCGCCCAAACCAGAAAAGCATCAGCAACAATGCTGCAAAGAAAGCTAGGTATATGATTTCCACGTGCAGCAAGACTCATAGATATCCTCGAAGAAAGATGAATCGTATGACCACAAGAATGAGCCAAAGCCAGAGAAATTTTAGTGTAAAATAAACAAGACATCATTGAGATGTCTTTTTTATCACATCAAAGTTTTTGACAAAAAAGGGAGAATTGAGTATACTATAGTATTGATACTTCTATCGCTTTTGTTTCTTAATCTCTGCTTGATGACAGTCAAAAAATGAACCTCAAATGAACAAACCAAAAAAAATGCTGATGCAAAAAAAACATCAAGCAAAAACTCCGCTCTCCAAAAAGCTCAAAACGATACGTTTGAGGAAATTTTTGAGGATATAAATGTGGATGAAATAGAGATAGATCTAGATAAAGAAAAAAAACAGAAAAATAAAACAGAATCTAAGTCAAAGTCGAAAGACAAAGTCGAAGTCGAAGTCGAAGTCGAAGACACAAAAAAGAGTAAAACAACAAAAAAATCAACCAAGAAAAACACATCTAACAATACCAAAGAAGAGATAAATAACAGCAAAGATACTAAAGATAGCAAAGCATCTAAAGAAATCAAAAAAAACAAAGAAGCAACGAGTAAAAAATGAGAAGAATCTGACAAAAAACCAAATATCAATATCAAAGATGCTGGGCATATGATAGCAGGCATATGAGATCTAGATGCGTACATCAAAAATAAAAAAGCATCTGAAGAAAAAACCAAAGAAGAGAATAAGGAGAAAAAAAATCAACTCGTGTTTGAAGAATTGGTAGCGATGGACGGGACAGATCTGCATAGTATAGATGGAGCATACGCTGTACTGCCACATGCCAAGGGTGATCACAAAATCATCATGCTTAGAGATCAAGCTCCTGACAAGCTCCGAGAAGACACCAAATGAAGAGTAAAATGATCTGAATACATCAAAAGCGGTACAAAAATCTATGATGTGCATGTGGATTTTAAAAGACATCCAACACTAAAAAATACACAATGAGATCATCTAGATATCCGACTGATAGACGAGCCACAAGACCTAGAAGATCAACTCAAAGCAATCAAAAATGGTAAGTGAGGTGGCAAAAATTTTTGAGTTCCTGTGATAGTGGAAGACTGAATAAATACCTGATCAAAAGAAAAACTTGAAGAAAAGAAACTTGAAGAAAAGAAACTTGAAGAAAAGAAACTTGAAGAAAAGAAACTTGAAGAAAAGAAACTTGAAGAAAAGAAACTTGAAGAAAAGAAACTTGAAGAAAAGAAACTTGAAGAAAAGAAACTT
>CALHCH010000084.1 GCA_937930555.1 Candidatus Absconditabacterales bacterium
GCATCCATCAGTACCAGATAGTTATTTGCACAAAAAAATAAGAACTTTATTATCATACTCACATATCATGAGACTGATCCAAAAACTTTTTTTCTCAGTACTTAGTGTTGCCTTTGTTTCGTTATTTTCCTTTGCTTTTGCAGAGACGGTGAGTTTTGAGGTAACTCTAGATCCTAGTACGATCACTGCAGGTGAATTTACTGATTTGCAGATCACCGCAATCTGAGATGATGGCAATACTGACACAGACTATACTGATGATATATTTATCCAGATAGATGGATTTGAGCTCAATGACCCTGATGTAGAATTGCCTGGTAAGTGATTTGGGTATTTTGAGACATCAGACCAATGAAAAAAGATATACTCAAAAGGTATCACCATAAAAAAAGCTGGTACCTACACAGTGACAGTAGTAGACACGTTTCTCAATACTGTCAAAGGGAGTGCAACACTGACTGTCAACCAAGAATGATCAACACCTAGTCTAGGTACACTCGAGGTGACTAGTCCCACAGTAGACAGTATACTTACCTCTGACACTGTCAATGTCACTGCCACTACTTCGCTACCCAATACGCCTATAGTCTTGTATATAGACGAACAAAAAGTGCAAGAAGGTCTCTCGGACGCAAATGGTGATGTGGTAATGTCTGTGTCAGGTATCTCTCCGGGCAGCCATGTTTTGGTGATGAATGCTGTAGATCTGTGATGAGCTATTGTGGCAACTAGTGATGAGATTCCGTTTAGTTATGAGGTAGATCACGGATCATTGTTTGTATGACTAGAGCTTAGCCCATCCAATGCTGTCATAGAATGAGAAAAAATAACAGCAAAAATTACCACTTCGGATGTAGTAGATACTGTCACGATCAAAATATGAGAATGAGCACCTCTCCCTACCAGTAAGGTTTCTAAGGGTGTGTTTCAAAAAGAGTTGTTGATGGAGGCTGTTGGCACATACCCTGTATGACTCTGATTGTCGGTAGATGGGTCAGTGACTGATATGATGGATGTAGACACTATCACTGTCTCACAAGACACCCAAAAAATACTCACCCTCACATCTGCTCCAGATAGTTCAGATGACAAAGCAACATTGAGTTGGACCTATGAAGGTAAGATCAAGTACTTTAAGGTATCATATGGTATGAATGCATCCAATCTGGATCTCTCCCTCACTACCACCACACCTACAGGCAAGATCCTTCTCACAGATCCTACCAAAACACGATATGCTCAAGTCACTCCTGTAGATAAAGACGGCAACACAACTGGAGAAGCATCTGAGACTATACAGATAGATGCACTACGTGATCCAGATCCAGTATGTGGCAATCAGATCGTAGAACCAGGTGAAGAGTGTGACGATGGTAATACAACCAACTGAGATGGCTGTAGTGCTGTGTGTCGTATCCAAGCTAGTGCTATATGTGGCAATCGTAGGATAGAAATCTGAGAAGAATGTGATGATGGTAATATCAACAACAACGACGGGTGTAGCTCTATATGCAAGATCGAGCAAGCACAATGTGGTAATGGTAGACTAGAAATCTGAGAAGAATGTGATGATGGCAATACAAGTGATGATGATACCTGCAACTCATCCTGCAAGATATCCCAACCCAAAGACATACCAAAAGAGTGTGAGACCGGTGGGATAGATATCAGCACCAAAGTAGTGTGATGAAAATATTATCTATATCGATCTCCAGTCTCCAATGCAGAAAAGTATCTCGTATATAGACAGGAGACTCGTCCAGGCACTATAGGTGATATGAGATTGGTAGGTGAGACTACAGACCCACTGTTTGAGTATCCTTTTGATCCCAATGCAGCTGTAGATCAGTATGCGTGGTATGCTGTAGAAGCAGTCTGTGATCACAGTAGTCCATCCCAGCTAGGCGATTTTACCAAGGTCAAAGTGTGACCAGAGGAGACGATTATGATGATTATGTTATCTGTACTATTGTTGTGGGGGATGGTCAAATTGCAGGGAAGAAGAGGAGCATAGAACTAATTTTTGTGTGAAAGATATTTGCTGCACATATCCTAACTATGTAAGTTGTACTTAAGATATATATAGTATATCGATTATAAAATTGAACTATATATTGCATCTCACGAGACCGTCAAACAGTAGTTCATATCTTATAATTACGTCGATATACTACGTAGTAAATATATCCAAATTTAAAGTCTATTTACTATAATTTGAAGCAAGATTTTGAATTGTAGATTTATTAGGAAACTGTCCGAGAGGGTGGTTTTTTTGTTGTTTCAAATTTCTTTAAAAGAACATTTGTTTTCTTAAAAAGATTGTATATACTAGTGATATGAATCAAAAATGACTGCTATACTCGCTAGATCCAGACCTCAAGCTCAAACAGCTCAAATCGGACGATTTTTTGGAGGAGGAATTTGACCATATACAGACCACTGCTCTGGAGCAGCGGGTGACAGAGTACGATATATCGTGTACGCTTGTAGGAGAGGATGCGCATTATAAGTTTGCTAGTATAGTGAGCAGGCCGTATGTGATGTACTCTCAGTGAGATCTGAGCTTACTAGATCGCAAGATGCTCGCGATCGTATGACCACGCAAGGCATCTATTTATCATCAGCAGGTGATGGAGGATTTTTTTCAGGTATTGTCTAGATATGATATAGTGACAATCTCTGGTGGTGCGCCTGGTATAGATACCCAGTGTCATCAGCTCTCGATGCAGTATGGTATACCGACAGTGATGGTGTTGTGATGATGATTTGGTCACTACCTCCATAGCACCAAAAGACACGAACTCAAAGCCGTGAGAGACTCTTGAGGATTAGTTTTATCAGAATTTCGCCTCAAAGAAAAACCATCCAAGCGAAGCTTCCCCCAACGCAATCGTATCGTAGCAGGTCTGGCTGAGACGGTCTTCTTGCCTGGGGCGGCACGTGAGTCTGGGAGTCTGATCACGGTGGATTTTGCGATCCAGATGCACAAGGAAGTAGTGAGCGTTCCTGCGAGTATATATCAAGATGGTAGTAGTGGCACCAATGAGTATATATCCCAACAAAAAATCAATAGTATCTACGATTTTGAGATATTTTTGGAGAGATATTTTGTACGCAAAGGAAAAGACGAGGCACAGGGTGCATATACATGACTAGATCTGACTGAGACACAGCAATGCATCATCGTCTCGCTCAAGCAACATGGATGACTAGGTATGGAGCGCCTCTCACAAGAGTCTGGACTAGATACGTGAGAACTACTGGTGGAGATGATGGAGCTAGAGCTGCAATGAGCTGTCTGGGAAAAGGACGTGGGCGTGTGGGATGTGAAGTAGAGATAAAACTTGCAATTACATACATATATACGTATAATAGTCTTACTTTATTTTTCCCACCAATATGTCTAAACTACAAGACGCTGCTCAGCTTGTGCAAGACAATGCCTTTGTGAGTATCAGAGATATACAAAAAAGTCCAACGAGAGCGCTGGATGGTTTTAAGATAGTGATGAATAATGGAAAAATGCAAGGGGTGTATATACCACAAGAAGAATTGGAAGAATATGCGGAAGACTTAGAAGCATTGGGTTCCGCATCATATCTAGATCTGATCCAACAAGCTAGATGAGAACAAAAGATCTCATCAGTAGAAGCTCGATCTACTTTATGAGTCTAATGATACCATATGCGACAACTCTATTTTTCTGATACAGCACTCAAACAATTGCAAAAAATACCAAAAAACGATCTCAAGAGAATCAAAGAAAAGCTCGAACGATTTTGTGCGCAACAAAATCCACTACACCTTGCTAGAAAGCTTGTAAAATCAGATCTGGGAACATATAGATGGAGAATATGAGACTGGAGAGTGGTGTTTGATGTAGATAAGAGCTGACAGATTATTATCATATTGGTAGTTGGAAATAGAAAAGATATTTATAAGTAGTGCTTAATCAATTACATTCTTAGATTTGACCACAACCTACAAAACCATAAGATCGCACTAATATTTTTGTTTTTTTGTTAACTTCTGATGCAATACAAAAGAATATTTCTCAAGATATCGGGTGAGGCGTTGGGTGGCGAAAAAGGTGAGTGACTGGATCATGAAGTGGTAAGGAGCTTGAGTAAAGATATCAAAAAGCTGCAGGCCAAGGGTTGTCAGATCGCTCTGATGGTAGGAGCGGGCAATATATTTCGCGGTCGTGACCAATGAGCTGGTGTGGATCCTGCGATAGGGCACTATGCAGGGATGCTAGCCACGATGGTCAATGCACTCATCCTGCAAAATATCATGTATCAAGAATGAATGAAAGCATCTGTATTTAGTGCGATTGAGATGCCGAGATTTATCAAAACGATCAACAAAATCTCAGCGGTCAAAAGACTAGACAATGATCATGTAGTGATCTGTGCTGGAGGGTCGGGCAATCCTTTTTGTACCACCGATCTAGGGTCGGTGATCAGAGCGCTGGAGCTGGATTGTGAGATATTGGTCAAATGCACCAATGTAGATGGAGTCTATAACGACAATCCACACACCAATCCAGAAGCTCAAAAATATGACACCCTCACGTATGCTCAGGCATTGCAGCAATGATTGCAGGTCATGGATCAGAGTGCTTTTGGTATGGCAATGGAAAACAATCTCAAAACCTTTGTGACTCATGTGACCAGTATTGGGGAGCTGGATTTTGGTGTTGAGCAAGGGACCATGCTCAGCACGGAGTAGTAAGCTCAGCACTTTTGTATTGATCACGCGAGTGCAGTATCGTTGCAAACCACATCAATCTTACTATATATGAGTTTGTATAGTATTTTTTTCATAATTATCTCGTGATGCATAGTAGGTTTTTTATTATTTCACTGATCTTAGTTGTTGGCTCTGGTCTATGAGTTGCACAGTATGTGGGTGTCGATGATACCAGTAGTGCTAATGATCTGTGAGTAGTGCAGACGTCTAGCACAGATATCCTGACTCGTTATGATCTGACTGAGTTTTTGAGTTTATGAAATTGCGAGCAGTGTGTGTTTGCAAATCCAGAAGATCTAGAGAAGTATGATGCTCAGCGATGGGCAGATTTTTCTGCTCAAGCAGGCAATAATTTTGATGATGTCGAGGCTGGAGATGAGTATTATGACGGTAAGGAGTATTCTGTATGTATAGCTCGTGCAGCAGAAAAAGGTTGGATCAATGGCTTTCCAAGATCTACGAGTCCTTTTTGTCCTGGGAGGTTTTGTGGCGCCAATACACTGGTATATGGTGAGCTAGCTCAGGCTATATACAATATCATAGCTCCTAGCATAGCACAGACCTATCAGATCAATCGATCTGATGTCCAAGCACGATCCCAAACCGTATCTCAAGATATAGATCTATATACTCAGCAGATCATAGCTGAGTGAGTACAGAGCTGTGGTGAGGATAGCTGTACTGTATGATCTGTACAGCAGCTAGATGTGTATACGAGATATTGTAGACGAAATCTCTGAGCATGTGATATGCTCACTACTGATGTGCTAGCTGAGTGACAGTACCCACTCGCTATCACCAATCTGCTCGTGTCGCAATGAGTCCTGACTCGACCAGACGTGATGCAGTTGGGTAGATATGATGCTGTGAGTAGAGGCTTGTTTGATCTAGCATTGGGGTCTCTGGTATCTACCAACTCCTGTACTCGAAACATAGACTACGATCTAGATGGTATCAAAAATGATGTCGATAACTGTCCAGTAGTGTACAATCCAGATCAAAAAAACAGAGACGGTGATGAGCTGTGAGATGTCTGCGATGACGATATAGATGGAGATACAGCACCCAATCCTATAGGCGTAATAGATGATCAAGACAATATAGATCACAACAAATACAAAGAACAGCCAGATACTGATCTACCAGACGACCTACAGCCAGGTAGTGATACACCCAAGATACTGACTGCTACCGCTACACCTCCTCGTGGTACCACTACTACGGATATACTGCTGGAGATGCAAGCTGAGTGAGATGTGGCTGATATACAGTGGTATCTAGGAGACGGCAATCTAGGCAATACCGCTACGCTGACTCACAGATATACTACACCTGGACTCCAGCACGCAAGTGTCGTAGTCACTCGAACCGACCAGACCAAATCACTCGTCAAGCTGCCTATAGAAATCGTAAATTCTCAAGATCTTGCAGTCGCTCTGGAGGCGAGTGCTGACCCGTTGGTAGGGACAGGACCACTCCTGCTAGATCTGACACACCGCTATACTTGAGAAGTAGATGCCGTCAAGCGATATATCGTGGATGACGAGATCGTGATCTCTCCAGGGGAGCCAGTACAGTATACACTGACCAATCCAGGTCTGTATGAGCTCCTAGCTGAGGCATACTACGAAGACGTACTAGTGGGTGTGTCTCGTGTGACGGTCACCGTCATAGATACTGCGGCCGATCAGGATACGGGTAGATGAGCCATACTCGTTGCTGATCCATTGGTAGTGACTGAGTGAGAGATCGTAGATTTTGATACGCGTGTGGATGGTTTTGATCCTGATCAGGTATCTGAGGTGGTACGAGACTATGGCGATGAGACGTCTGAGACCACTAACTCACTTGCTACATCCAAGCGTTACACTCAGACCGGTCCATTTGTGGTATGACAGACTATCAGATTTGGTGATGGGTATCCGGACCTGATCCAAGAAGCTACCATCTATGTACGTCCAGCACAACAAGACAACTCAAGATCTTCACAACTCGTCTTGGATAGATATAGCTGACCGATTTCTAGCTCATTTTTGGCTTCTTTGGAGATAGATTTTGCGCCAACACAGATCACAAAAGTAACTCGATCTCGATGAGATAGCAAAAAGAAAGTAAAGACTCAGGCGGACGGAGATGAGTTGATCCGCTCAAATCATATATTTAAGAAACCAGGGCTATACTCAGTGCAGGCCCAGATACTCACCACAGATGGTGCACAGCGACTCCATGAGGCGACCGTCCAGGTGACAGGAGAGCAGGCGTGCATCTCCAATGAGGGCGTGTGCGATATGGATGAGGATGGTATCATAGATCAGTGTGATACAGATATAGATGGAGATGGAGTACCCAATATGCTTTGATTGTTGGTCTGAGAGGCTGATGATTGTCGTATAGTGGGTGATATTGTAGATGCTGATCGTTTGTTGGAGCAGGTAGGACTCATCCGTGAGTGAGCGCAGCTGGACAATTGTAGTTTTGAGCCCAATGCTGATCAAGCAGATCAGGATGCTGATGGGTTTGGTGATGTGTGTGATAGCGTAGTGGATCCACAAGATCCAGATCAGTGAGATATTGGATGAGGATCCAATCCTTGATCTCCAGGTGATGATGGAGATAACGATAGAGACAATGACGGTATACCAGATGATCGTGATGCCTGTCCAGATATCCCAGAAAACAGCAACGGCACTCAAGATGATGATGGATGTCCCGAGCTACCCAACTCAGGCAATATCCCATCAAGATCTACCATACGTGTGAGTGGATGTGTGCAGTGTCCATGTCCCAAAGCTGACTACAATGCGCAAGTATTGCCTGGTGATCGCATCAAAGCAATACTCACAGATCCTACTGGAGAGATAGTGTATAGTCATGCAGCGCCTAAGGTAGTGAAATAGAAACAAGACTCAAGAAACAAGACCCTAGAAACAAGACCCTAGAAACAAGAAGTATTGTGATTTACATTGTTATGCCAATGAATTTTTATCAATCTCCTCTGTGGAGACATATCCAACAAGACATCTACAAAAAACCCACCTTTGAACTTACGATCAAGGGGCAGGAGTGTTTTGGGATCATCAAAACGCAGCGCCGTCTCGGCAAAGAGCTCAATCGATATATGGTGCACTGAGTCCAGTGAATCGATCTAAAAAACCCTGATGAAGCGTTGGTCCAAGAGCTCACTCGTATCCAGAGAGATCACAACAAATCGCGAGGTGATATATTTTTTCAGTTTGGGTGTCTAGACACGTTGCGATCTGGTACGACCAATGAGATCAAAAAAGATGCTGAGCTAGTCGCTGCATTGGTACAGCAAAAAATTGAGCTCAACCAAGCTATGCGAGATCGCTATCAGCTCCTGCCTGCGTGGAGAGAGCATATGCCTGACACCACCGTCCAGCTGCCTCTCACAGAGGGTATCACACAGATACGCAAGTGATACTCCAGCTCAGGCAAAAGATATATCAACAAAGCAAAAAAGGAGGACCTCTCGTTTGAGATAGCCACGTCCGAAGCGACGTGGAAGACGTTTTGGGCTATCCGATATAGTATGGCATATGACAAGTGATTTGCTATCGTGCCGGAGGAGGTATTTATAGATCTCATGTATTATCTGACCGAGTCAGGTCAGGGACGATTGATGCTAGCTCGCAAAGGAAACAGGATAGTGAGTGGGAGTGTGGTGCTGTCTTTGGAAAAAGGAAACAAGACTCAAGAAACAAGACTCAAGAAACAAGAAGGAAGAACATGAGATAAGTGAAAAAAAATCACCCCCAACCCCTCTTTGGAAAAGAGAGGGGCATGAGGAGGCTCCTCAACGGCCAAACAGCTCATCTATCTGTATGGTGCGACCAATAGAGAGTATGGCAATATCTGAGGACACTATCGACTCACAGATCAGATCCTCAAGCGATGATCGCAGCAATGATATGAATACTATGATCTGCTGTGAGTAGCACCTCCAGGTGACGAACATCACTACCTCTCAGGAGTCACGAGATTCAAACAAGCGTTTGGCGGCAATACTATATACTCAGCATGAAACTACGATAGCATATACAATGCGAAGCTATATAGGGCGATGCAGGTGATGAAAAAGTGGGGGAGAAAATAGACTTGAGAGACGGGAAACGAGAGACGAGACTCAAGATCTATCATGTGGCTATCGCAATCCCCCTGCGGTCCCCCTTTACAAGGGGGAGCGACGGTTGGTTGCTTCTAGAAGATGGGAATATGAATGCAATAATATACTTACCCAGCAAGCCCCCCCCTTAAAAAGGGGGGAAGAGCGAAGCGAAGGGGGGATCAAAA
>CALHCH010000085.1 GCA_937930555.1 Candidatus Absconditabacterales bacterium
TACGGATCAGACATAGATGCTATACAACGAGATGTCGTTGTGTTCGATGAAGCTCATAAACTGAGAAATGTGTATAGAGATCTTAGTAGTGACTTAGATGACTTTCTTGATCCTGACGATGCGTATGATGCTGATGGGAACAGAAAAGAATCCATGGCAAAAAGACTCTATGATAGATTTTTTGACACCAAAAAGATACTTCTAACTGCAACACCGTTGCAAAATTCACTCTTAGAACTCTTTGGGATGATGAGTTTTGTAGATCCATATGCGTTTGGAGATTTAGATAGCTTCAAAGAACAATTTGTCTGACAATCTGTAGCTCCAGAAGCACTGCTAGAACTTAAAGAAAGAATACAGCCGTTTTTTCATAGAACATTGAGAAGACAAGTCTCTGATCAGATTAAGTACACAAAAAGAATTCCTCATACGATAGAATATGAACGATCTAATCAAGAAAGAGAGTTTTATGATATGGTAAGTGATTTTCTAAGAACTTGCCCTCTGTTTCAGTCTAATGGAGGAAGAGTGAATTATCTTGTTGTTCTTGTGTATTGGAAGCTTCTTGCTTCATCAGTACCTGCGATACTATGAACTATGAGAAAATTACATTGAAGACTAAAAAAAGAAAAATATGAAATTGAAAATAATAAGAGGATTCAAGAAAGTAAAGAGGTAAAAGAAGATGACAATGTAGATGCAGAACTCATCGAGGATGATGATATTCTAGAAACATATAAAGAAGAAGCAGAGGAGTTGAGTATTGAGCTCACGAGTTGAATAACTAACACTATTGACGATGCAACGATTAAGGATCTGGAAAGATATATTATCGAAGTAGAGAAGTATATATCTCTATGAGAATCAATTACTGAAGACAATAAGGCTAAGGCACTGCTCAATGCAATAGATGTCGCATATCAGGAATTAGATAAGCTATGAGCAAAAAGAAAAGTTCTCATTTTTACTGAATCCAGAAGAACACAAGATTACCTCTATGAGTACTTGCAAAACAATGGTTTTGAAAATAAAGTAATCTGTTTTAATGGAACAAATAATTCACCCCAAACGAGAGCTATCTATCAAGATCGAAAGAAAGAGTTTGAATGAACAAGATACTTTTCTTGATCAACTTCTTCTGATACAAGAGCTGCTCTTGTTGACTACTTTAGAAATGACGCAGAAATACTTATAGCTACCGAGAGTGCAAGTGAGTGAGTAAATCTACAATTTTGTAGTCTCCTAATAAATTATGATCTTCCTTGGAATCCTCAAAGAGTTGAGCAGAGAATCTGAAGATGTCACAGATATGGACAAGAGTTCGATGTGTTTGTCATGAATCTGATAAATACCGAAAATAGAGCTGATGAAAGAGTGTTTGAGTTACTTACGACCAAGTTCTCTCTTTTTGATTGATTGTTTGGTGCAAGTGATGATATACTCGGAGCAGTAGAGAGTGGAACAGATATAGAAAAGAAGATCTTCGATATCTATCAGACATGCAGGAGCAAAGATGAGATAGATGATGCCTTTGATGCATTGCAGGTTGCGAAGAAAGAGCAAGTTGAAACAAAGATACATCAGACAAAACAAAAAATAATAAACCGTCTCGATGAAGATGTTGCGAGGAGATTGAAAGACAAAAAAGAGAAGTCAGAGCTGATGCTCAATGAGTTGCAAATTGCACTGTTTCAGCTTGTGAGTCTGGTTTTGTGAGAGAACGTAGATGTAATTGATACTAGTGTAAGGGTACATGCAAAAAACGATATGTTTCCAGATGGAACCTATTGATTTGATACAACAACAAATGACTATCTTCTTAGAACTAATGATTCCCTAGGAGAGTATGTCACCAAGCAAGCGAAACAGTACGCTATATCACCTCAAGAAGTCACTTTTGATATCGGTACTCATCTATCAAGAATAAGTGCATTAGAACCATTGCAATGAATGTCCTGATGGATGCAGGTGCAATGCCTGACTATCAATGCATATACTGATGAGCAATATCTGCTCCATTCATGTATTACTGATGATGGAGATGTGGTAGATGAAGAAACTGCAAGTAAAATGTTTCGTGTCTTATGAAACCAAACGAACAATGAAGTAACGATCCCTGAAGATATGTCTTGATTGATACAACAAAGAAGTAAAGAACTTAGCTCTTGGATCAAAGATCAGTCTAGACTACAAAACGAGAAGCACTTTGATACTGCGATGGATACCTTGGATAATCGAGCTGAAGACCTAAAGAAAAGCCTAGAAAAACAACAGAAGAAATTGAAAATAGATATCAGACAACTCAAAAAAGATGTAAAAGGTAGTACGCCCACACTTCAAGAAAAGATAGCATTGCAACGTAAGATCAAGACCAAAGAGAAGAAGCTTTCACAACTCAGAAGAGAGCTACATCAATTAGAGGATCAGATAGAAGCAAAGAAAGATACGCTTATTGATGATATAGAAAGTAGATTAGATGCTCACTGTAACGTAGAAGAGTTGTTTACTATTAGGT
>CALHCH010000086.1 GCA_937930555.1 Candidatus Absconditabacterales bacterium
AATAAATGCACCGCAACACTTTTCATCGCGATACGTATCTTATAATTATTTATTTATAAAAAGCAATAGGAAATAGTATTATTATATTTATGTCAAATTAATGATTGAGGTATCGATTAAAAAAGCCTGTCGATTTTTCGACGGGCTTTTTCTATGGTAGAGTAGCATATGACGATCGATGATCCCCGGTACAGCTTTTCTCGTATCTCAAGTCTCGTATCTCAAGTCTTGTTATTATCCAACTTTTGGTATCAGCGCTTCTATGGCTGCGAAGTTTCCTACGCCATCAGCATTGATGATGATAGAGAGCTCGTCTCCTGTGGTGCCTTTGAAGTATGTCACTGCTGCTTGATTCAAGAAATAGATCTCTCCGTCATCAGTGATAGCAGTGTATTTGTTTTCATCAGATTTGGAGAGTGTCGCTCTGACGTATGTTCTGTTGGCTTGTCAGATGAGCTTGTAGATGAGTTTGCCGTCTGGCATTAGTCTGAGCTTGAGGACATCTCCTGGGATGAGTTTGGTCTTACTAGAGTAGTTCATTGGTACTGGGTATTTTTTGGTATCTGATCAGATCATAAAATATCCATCATACACTCATTCTACTACGGTGATATCTCACTCTGTGGTAGTAGCTCAGAGCTTGCTAGCCGCTGATTCTAGATCTGCGATCTTGCTGGAGTCGACTTCAATATCTCCACCTCCCGCTGCGACGATCTGCTCGATGATGAGCTTCGCTCTTTTGAGATCTGTCTCTACATTGGAGAGGAGCTGTACGACTGAGTTGAGCGTTGTGCTTTTCTGTTTTGCCATTGTGTATATATTTCAATAATTAAAAAATAGACGTTAAATAATGTACCTGTTTTGGAAATAAAATCAAATCTAACTGCATCATATAGAATTGGAGTATTGTCGTTGTATGCTGTACATATTATGTATTCAAAGAAGATTGCCAAGAAACTTGCTGTGTGAAATGGACATATAGGACATGACAAGTCGATATCCCTACCATATAGCATACATATATACATTGTATATGTGCTATATATAGGTATACCCACTTTTTCACTTCTCGCTTGAATTAACCCCATCGTTTGTTACAATTCTCTCGATTGTTTGCAGTATTTTTGTTTGTTACTACTTGTTATATGGTAGGGTATATTATTATTGGATTGTTGTTGTGAGGAGGGCTGGGTTATGTGTTTTTTCATTTTCGTTATCACGATACGGGTCAGATAGATGATCTGAGATCTCGTTACAAGACTACGCACGATGGCTATGAGGCAGTGCAGCACGAAGTGGCAGAGCTCAATGCTCAAAACACTATCCTAAAACAAAAGACCGCCGCGCTGATGCAACAAAACGAAGATTATTCAAAGTTGATTTCGGAGCTGAGTAGATATTATTTTCATATCAAACAAGCCACGGGCAAGGTAGAGGAGCTTGGCAAATTGCTGCGTGTGTTTGATACCTGATTGGACCAAAAACTCACCAAAGTGGGCGTGGATATGATGGGTAATGCTAGTCTGGACACCAATAAAGTGTCTAGCATCAAAGACATCCCTGTCACAAAAGATGGTAATGTATCGTCTATACCAACATCCACGCCGTCACCCAAGTTTTTTTAGACATAGTAGCCTAGGTACTTGATGTTTGATTTTGAAGATTCTTTTGTCCAACAGCTAGTAAACAAAGACGAGCAAGCCTTTGCTAGGTTTTATGATATGACGATAGATGTGTTTTATCGTTATCTCAAGGGGCGTTATTTTCTTTCAGAGTGAGATTCGCAGGATTTGTTGAGTGATTTTTATCTCAAATGCTGGAAGTGACTCTGAGCATACAATCCAGAATACAAATTTGAGACCTACGTACGATCAATACTAAAGAATCATACCAAAGATTTTTTTAAGAAGAAAAAATCAATACAACTCAAGGACGAGCATATGTCGGACGGATCACTAGTTGAGTGATCGGAAGCAGAGCTGTTGGATGATCTCCAAAAAGATTTTGATCTAGAGAGTATCCAGCAGACACTAGAGTGATTGGACGAGCAGAGCTATGATATCATCTATATGAGATATATTGATGAGATGTGATATGATGAGATCAGTCAGTTTTTGGGTCTCTCGCAAGACGCAGTGAGACAGAGGCTTTCTAGAGCTTTGAAGAAAGTTAAGGAAAGATTATGAGTGTATTAGATGTATTGTCAATAAATTAGATACTACATATTTAAAAAATATTCTTATAATGGCTTGATAGAGCCATTTTTTTATTTCTGATTATTTCTGATTATTCATTCTTTTTTGTTGGATTGGCTTGCAATTGAGCCTCAAGACTCTACTATGATAGAGTGCTTTTATATTATTCTTATACATTATGACAAAAACTCAACTTATCGCTCATCTAGCGGACAAACTAGGAGTATCAAAAAGACTAGCTGGAGATTTCATCAACGAATTTGTAGCTACAGTAATCGCAGGAGTAAAAAAAGAAGGTGAAGTAAGAATCCAAGGATTTGGTACATTCAAAAAATCACACAGAAAAGCTAGAACTGGTGTAAACCCAAGAAACCCATCAGAAAAAATCAAGATCCCTGCAATGGATGTTCCTACATTCAAAGCTGGTACAGACTTCAAAAAGACTCTTAGAAAGTAAAGGAAAGTAACCATATTTTCTCTAAGAATCTGCGCAGATCACCTCATATACAGTATGTATGTGAGGTTTTCTTTTTGTGAGATTTATTAAAAAAACTCCAAAAAACTCTCGAACTCAGCAGTGAGATACATACAGTAGATGTATGGACAAACATTGGATCAGGAGAAACTGGATCTATAGAGGGTATATGCTCACCAAGGCGCGACTGGCGTGGAGAGCTTTTGGTAAGCCTGGAGAATCACTGAGGTGCATAGGTATCACTGGCACTGACGGCAAATCCACCACCAGTATGGGTCTGTATCATCTGCTCACATCAGCTGGAGTGCGTGTGTGACTTATCTCTACGGTATATATAGATGTATGAGATGGTCTGCAAGACAATCACTCGCATATGACCTCACTGGATCACAAGGTATTTCGAGACAAGATACGCCAAGCAGAACACAACGGACTGACTCATATGGTGATAGAGGTCTCATCTCATGCGCTGTATCAGTATCGTACGTGGCCACTTCGTTTTGTGTGAGCGGGGATCACCAATCTTACTCGCGAGCATCTGGATTTTCATCGTACGATGACACACTACGCCAGATCCAAGGCAGAACTGTTTGGGAGAGTAAAGGATGAAGGACGCGTGGTGGTGCCATTGGATTTTTTGTATCAGCAGCATTTTTCCGTCTCGGATAGCATCCAGACGCAGATGTTTGGTCGTGACGAGAGGTCAGATATTTTTGTAGATGCTGTAACACAGGACCCGCAGCTGCATTTTGATCTACATCTATGAGATGAGATGATACATATAGACTCCCCACTGGTAGGTGCATTTAACCTCGACAATCTGATGATCGCGACGCTCCTGGCGGATCAGCAGTGACTGACACTCACACAGATACAGCAGGGATTGCAGAGTTATAGGTGACTGCCTGGGAGGCAGGAGCTGATACATACACAGGAGGGTATCACGGCGATGATAGATTTTGCGGTGACGCCTGATGCGCTGGAGACGGTATATGGTGCGGCGAGAGCTATGTGATACCAGAGACTGATAGCTGTGTTTGGTGCGACGGGAAATCGTGACCAAGGCAAAAGACCAAAAATGGGTGCTGTCGCGGCACAGCTGTGTGATATAGTGATCGTGACTGAGGACGAAAACTATCACGAGGATGGGATTGAGATTATGAAGCAAGTGGAGAAGGGTGTAGAGTGACACGTGACAAGTGACAAGGATTTTGTATATGAGCTGGTGCAGGACAGGACAGATGCAATCCGTCGTGGACTGGAGCTGGCGGAGTCGGGAGATGTCGTGATCGTGACAGGTATGGCCAATTTCACCACTAGATCTATGAATGAGTGAAGCATACCTCGAAATGAGAAGGAGGTGATACAGAAGCAGATGAGAGAGTTGGGATATCATATAGTGAAATCCCCAACCCCTTTGGAAAAGGGGCTATAAAAAAATATCTTCAAATCGAGCGAATTGCTGAAAAAAATATACTCCAAGGGGCTAGAAATTTATACCTTCATCTCTACTATCATAAGGTATACATTTACTTCAACTGCTCATGTTCCCCTCTTTTCCAAAGAGGGGTGGGGGTGATTATTTCTACCTTCACTTTTACTCTCATACATCTATGACCTCTCCAAATAAACAAAGCAAGCAAAAGAAAAAATCCGATAAGAGACCAAACTATGCCTTTATCGACAATCAAAACGTCAATGTCTCTATCCAGCGTATGGGTTGGAAGATTGATCGAGGTAAGATGATTAGACGATTGCGTAGAGATTTTGATGTGGATGTAGCATATCTGTTTATGTGATATATCCCTGAGTATCAGAAGATGTATGATTTTTTTGAGTCGTTGTGATATACGCTTGTGTTTCGCCAGGTAGTACAGTGAGACCATATACCCAACAAAGGTAATATAGACACCGAACTCGTGCTACAAGCTATGATAGATATCCGCAAGTATGAGCAAGCAGTGATCGTGAGTGGTGATGGGGATTTTACCTCACTAGTAGAGCATCTCCATAGCAAGAAAAAACTCAGATGCGTCATCGCACCCAACAAGCGTAGAACCTCTGATTTTCTCCAGGAGAGTGCAGACGGGAGGTTTTTGTATCTAGATGGATTTAAAAGAAAATTGGGATACGTAGGAGAAAAAAAGGAAAAGAAGGAGAAAAAAGAGAAGAGAAAAAAGAAGTGAGTAGAGAAAGAGAAACAAGAAACAAGAAGCAAGAAAAAAGAGTGAGCTAAGACTTATAAGAGTGAGGGGAAGCAGGCTGCATATACCAAGCAAGATAAGCAGTACAAAAATGATACTGAGAGCGGTGATGGAGATATGCCGTTTTGGTTGTAGAGCATTCTATTTTGATAGCTGTACAACTTTTTTTTGAAGAATATTAAACTCAATATTATCACCATGGTCTTTGTATTCTATCTTTTTTATAAACTCATCATCTTTTCCCTCAATAAGAGATCTTATATACTGATGCCATTCAGCAAGTTTTTCTTCATCTCATCATAGCTCTTGATTAAGTCTAATTCTTGTTTTGAATCTGCTATTTATGTCAAATTCATTGTGAATAATAAATCCTACATCTTTAACATTTTTTTGAAATTCATTCCAAGTAAAAAAGTACCTATTTTTTACCTGGGTATCAAATCAAGATAAATCATCCTTCTTACGCACAGTATCCTGAAAGAATGATTGAAATTCTTCATTTGGATGAAATATTTCTCGCAATGAGATGAGACCTCATTTTTTAAGTGTTCTGTAGACTTCTTTCATAGCCAAAAATTGTGCATATTTATCTACTTCATGAAGCGACATCTTTCGTAAAATTTTGTCAAAATATCAATCATCATATGGTAGATCAATCATTGATCATTTTTTATAGTCTATATTAAGTGATTGACTATGTGTATTTTCTTCTAAAAGAGAATTTGAAATATATTGTTTCATTCTATCTAATTGCAACTGACTTACGTCTAATGCATAAATTTTAATATTTTTTCAGCTCTCCAAAACGCTTAATGATGCATCTCAGTATCAACATCATAAATCAAGTACTTTGTCTCAATCCTCAACAAGACTTGTAAACTTTTGAAGATCATGCTTTTTGACTCAATGAATTTTACTAAAGTCGACAGATCTATTTCCATGAGATTCTGCACTCATATCTGTATCAAATACCTCATTTGTGACCGGATCATGTATTTTATGTGTCATACCTAAGCAGTTGATAAAGTAAAATATTTAGAAGCATAAATCATGATATATAGGGGAGTATAATATTGTGGTCTTGAATATGTATACCATATATTGATCAAAATATATAGGTAGTATATGCAAGAATAAATAATGACTTACTCCGTCAAAATCTTTTTTCTAGATGATTTTTTCTAATTTGACTTGAGAATCAGAAAAATATATAGGATAATCGCAAAACCATCATTATATTTCATGAGTGTTCTATTATGATTCACATAATGTGTTGCATATATAAAATCTACTCAAACATCCTTTGCAAGTCCTCATCTCTGATCATAGTAGGATTTCGTAGTGGATCAAATACGACTTCTAGATGCACTTCTCGATCTGGATAGACTTCGGTGATAGCATTGGTGGCCATGGTCTTGATCATGTCGCCCATAGGACAGGCAGGTGTGGTGAAGGTCATTAGGATGTAGATAAGATTGTCATCATCATTGATCGTAATATCATATATCAGTCCGAGCGTCCATATGTCTATGACGGGAAATTCTGGATCATACACGGTCTCCAGTTGTGCCTGTATGGTAGCAAACATCTCGTTCGCATCAGCTTTTTTTTGTACTTGTTCGTTGCTGAGTCTGACAGGTGTGGTGTCGGATATATCGTGTGCTTTAGGCATTGAGATTTTTGTCTATAGCAAAAACTGGTATCAAAAATAGGAACCCTCATAGTGAGGCGAGTCACAATATATTGGATCGCTGGTTATTGATCATCAGAGTGATATTGATCATCATACAGAGCGAAAACAAGAGCGAGAGTTTGTAGCTAAGTGAGGTTTGTTTGTTGTGTGAGGTGTCTGAGCTCCACAATTTGTATAAACCCAAAAAGAAAAAATACATCATCCCCCAGATGATCATAAATATCCCTAAGAATCAGAATGAGAGTCACAGGATTGGACTTTCATAGACATTGACGTATTTGTACAAGATCGCCACGATGATCAATCATATAATAAACTTGATCAAGGCTCAGACGGAGTATGTTTGCATAGTCAGTAAAATAAAAAGTAAGAAATTATATGTATTATCATAGATCGACATTGCTATCGGAATTGTCTTCAGCATCTACCATTACTTCATTGAGTGATGGTATATACAAAAAGTTATTTCACATTGTGTAGAATTTGTAGTACAATTTTTCCCAGAGAGTCTGAAATAGTGGTATACATAGATATGCTAGCACGGGAGGTACGGCGAGTAGTATATTGATCTGAGTGCCTTCGGTGCCATTGCCTATGAGTTTAAATATCACAGCAAACAAAAATACCGCTACGGTAAATCATAATACTGATCATACGAGACTACTTGCTGAATAGTTGGGATTGGTGCTGATCTCTATGCCAGCATAGCACATAAATACCGTGATCAATATATGAAACGCAAGTATCAGAAATAATGCTTGCGGTGTAGACATAAACAGGAGGTATATGGGTATGAAAAAGAAAAAGAGCAACACATTGATCAATAGTGCTATAGAAAACATCTTACCCATATCGTAGTATTTGTTGGTGTAGATCATATTGAGGACTCAGGTGATGATGAGATTGCCGATAAACGTCCCCAAAAAAGCAATCACCATCAAAATGAGTGGGAGGAGTGGATTGATGACTGTATTTCAGTTGAGCGCTCCATTAAGAGCTTCTTGGATGATGCCACCTACCAGTACCAATACTATGAACACCAAGAATGCAATCACCGTACCAATGATGAGTCATATAAAGCCCTTGAGAATAATCTCTCGACCTGTGGGATTGTGTGGTTCTATGTCTAGTATGTCTTGAGTTTTGCGACGAGCCATTATAAAAAAGTAGAAAGTAGAAAGTGAAAAGTAGAAAGTTACACAGTAAGATTAAGATAATTAATTTTTGGTATAAATAAAGACGAAACGCATGAATATCTGTCATCTCGAGCGGAGTATTTCGCTCGGCGAAATGCGTAGTCGAGAGATCTTAGTTTGGTATGGTAGAATTTGGTAAGTGTTTCCGTCATCCAGAGGGAGGGACGACCGAAAGATCCAGTTGCAGTATTATTTGTGTGAGTCAGCATAGTTTCGAGATCGCATTATCTTACTATTATATATGGTATGCTTCTTTACTTACTTTTTGGCATAGCCACAAAAAGTAACAAAAATGTCCTAGTCGGTCCGCGCCTCGAATAGGCGGCCGACGACCCTTCGTGGACTGTCAGATAATGCGGAATGCAACGGTTGGGTATGTCTCGACTTTTTGCTTTTTTCGTCTTAGTCTACACACTCTATTTTTTTTAGCCGTTTTTCACTCCTGTCACGAGCTTTGGATGAGCTAGATGCAAATGAGGCTATATATCATTTGTCATCATAAACCCACTGAAGCTGACTCATGTAGGTAGTTTCTTTTTCTTGCGAAAAAGAATTTTTGAGATCAAAGGTCACAAATAGTGCAGAGATCTCTGTATCGTCCGTATCACAATCTAGCGTGAGTCTCTGCTGATCTCCAGGAGTATAGCCTACGAGTGAGGTTTGGAGTTTTTTGCTATTGACTGACCAAAACTGCTCATAATCCAAATCTGGTCAGATATCAGAAAACGTAATCACGATATTGTCTGCAAATCATTCTGATTCTTTTTGTTTGTATGAGGCGAGAATCTTGTTGGTGATTTGCTTGTTTTCTACAGATGAAGGATTGATCGGGTCAAATCACTCTGGTATCTGTATCTCAAACTTGGTGTCTTCACCAAAGGTGGTAAGCGCTGTATCATCACTAGATCATCCAAAACAACCTGTGAGCACAGAGCAGCATAGGAGGAGTATGGTAGTCAAAAGTGATTTGGCTCATAATGACATAAAGTGTCTAGACTCATAAAAAGATATACAACAATGCTAGCACGATGCCTATCACCAGTCACTGGATATATGCTGTAGTGCCGATACGATAGTCTTCGTCTGGTGTTTCGTCACCAGTCCTAGCTAGGAGATTGAGCATATACCCGATCAGTAGACCGATCAGTATCATATACGCAGGCATCATCACACCATATATCTGACTCATCGCCACCGCATCCAATACCTGCTCACCCGCAGTCAAAAACAAGATCATGAACACCGTCATAAACAAGAAGATACCTCTCAGGGCTTCAAACAATAAACTCATCAGGATGAAGAAAAAAATAGATAGTTCAAAAATAGCTGTTTGTGAGCGGAAAGCAATGGGTCGGGGAGTTTAGTGTTGACAATTGTCGAGATATTGTATTTTTACAAAAAAACTCTCATCTATGATGAGAGATTAAGATTCTACTCCAAATAACTCCCTCACCATTCTACCACACTAAATCATTTTCTCTCAAATGTTTCTAACTTTTGGGGTATAATTCAATCTATCTCACGACGCAATGGCTTGATGACCATAAATATACGAAGCATACTATCTGGCTCTGGCGTGATAGTGAGTGGATATCGTCTATCATACTCCTCAGGTGTCGCAAAATGAATGAGAGAGTATGGGGACTGCTCTATGAAGGGTAGTCGATATACGATCATCTCATTGTACTCTACTGGTGTGAGTCCTAGTGTAGACAAGGATTCTTGCAAAAACTCTACAGCCTCATCTCTGGATATCACAAACCCCTGACTCAGGTCATAGGTATTGTTATCAGTGGACTCTCGAAACAGGTACGAATACTCTCTATCATCTAGATAGATCGTCCCATCTGGATCAGCTACCACAGACCAGCTGTGATTTTCTGTATCAGTAAATTTTGGATAAATAGTAGTAAAGCTATCATTGGGATTGTTGATATCTAGATCTACATTTATTTTTTGCGTTGTTTCTGGGTAGAGATAGATGACTGGTTTGGCTGCCATTCCAGATATTTCTAAAAAAAAGAAGGCTAAGCTCATTAGAAACCATAATACGGCTCACAACAATCATGTGATTAGATATTTTCAATATTCTTTTTTTCTATAAAATTTGACTCAAAAGAAGATAACTCAAATAAGAATAGCTAATGATAGAGCTCAGTGAATAATTGTATGTAAACTAAAATCAGGTCCTACTCAATTTCAAATAATTACAGTTCAATCTCAAAAATATTGTGTTGGTACGTGTGTAGAAGATTGTTGAAAGTAGTTTACCATACTTCTAATGGTTTCAAATACATTTCAAAATGCTAGAACTATCGTAGCAAGAATAAGAATCGTTCATACGACTAAGTAGATTTTACTTCCTTTAGACGAGCCCTTTGCTTCCATGGAATATATTATAAAAAGGTAAAAATTTGTATGCTACTATCAAAGTAAGTCCCACCCTTCGACAAGCTCAGGATGACAGACCTCGCTAGTTTGTTTATGAGAGTAGCGATGATCTTCATGAGGTTCCCACCTGCGTGGGAACGACAGATTGTATGTGAGGGATGATCTGATTCATCTGACCCTGGCCTCATCGGATGTTCATCTGATTCTGTTTAACTAGCTTTCTTCAACTGTAACTTCCCTTTGTCCATACCCATCACTTCTACATCCATAGTGTCTCCTACCTTGTAGAGTGTAGAGGCGTCTTCGATAAATCATTGACCGAGATTTTTTACATGCACGAGTCAGACGTTGCCTCACTGGATCTCGACAAATATACCGTATGCTTCTGTCCTCGTGACCTTACCAGTCATTTTGTCACCCTTGGTCGGTACTCGCAG
>CALHCH010000087.1 GCA_937930555.1 Candidatus Absconditabacterales bacterium
GTATATCCCTCTTGTATCAATTGTACATATGCTTGCAATACCTGATCGGACATCAGCTGAGGAGACTGAAATCACAATGAAGGATAGTGCATAATGCGATGCGTCTCTCACACCAACATATGTACCAATCCATCAATATCAAAAAATGTATCACCTCTCGCCACATAGTCCATCATCGGCAAGTCTATTGAGGTCACGATCGGCTCCAATGCAAATAGCGTTGGAAATTGAGCTTCAACAGTTGCTCGCACTCTCCTCTCCATATAAGGCTTGTGGATGAGCATCACACTATCAGATGATATTCACTCATGCTCGATGATCTGGAGAGAGTTGGTATAGTTTTGAGCGGTATTGGTAGCTTGTGTATCTACATATATCGCCTCATCTGGTACTCAGAGTCATATTGCGATATCTCTATACTGTATAGCCTCTGATACATCAAACACTCCATCAGTATTTCTCCCCACGCCACCAGAAAAAATGATAGTATCAATCAGTCACCTATGGTATAGCTCAGCAGTATACACCGGCACGCTCAGATCCACCGATCCTCATACGATCGCCACATCACATTTTTTGAGCTCTTGTCATAGTAGCATATAGTCTCGGAGGATGTCAGCATAGTCGATGATTGATTGATGCATTGATATATGATGATTAAAATTCATAACTATGGGTATTCCTTGCGCCGCTACAAAATTTCTACTTTTTACTTTCTACTTTTTGCTTTACTTCTACCAATCCTTCTCCCCACTCCCACCTATCTGCTGACGAAACTGTGGCTGCCCAAATAGTGCTTCAAACAAATCCTGGGACGGCTGAGTATCTTGTGGCTGTTTATTAAAAAATTGTTGATTTTGTGCTTGCTGCTCCTGGAGCTGCTGGGCATAGTCCTGGAGTTGTTCTTTGACTGATTCTGGTAGTTGGGGTTGCTGTTGCGATCATTCTCCCTCTCATTCTTGTTCTCACTGCTGAGCGTCTCACTCATCTTGTTGTTGTTCATCATCTCACTCGTCTCATTCTCCCTGGTCATCACTCTCTTGCGACTCACCGTCTTGTGACTCATCTCACTGATCCTCACTCTCCTCAGATTCATCTGATGTTTCTTCTGATGTTTCTGACTCCTCATCTGATTCTTCTGCCACGCCTAGCAATGTACGTATCACCTCAGCATTGTGACTCGCACCACTATATGTGCTACCAGAGAAGTAGTCTACCGCTCTCTCTCGACTCTGTACCACAGCATAATCACTACTGTCCAGTGAGCCCAACTCATCTACCATATATACACCACCACTCAATACCCTCACTCTATCTGCATATCACTCACTCGATCCTATCGCATCCACTCCAGACCAAAACCACGCATGTCCCTGATTGTATCTCGCCTCGTCTGTATCCTGACTCATCATCAATACATCAGCTACCTCATACACACCCTGATCCATCATCTCTCCATACCCAGCGTATACAGCTCACTCTCCCCAACTAGAAAATATCTGCACTCCATGAGTCAGCACAAACAACAAGCAACTAAGTAATATCATCGAGATGATCGATGATTTTTGGATTAATTTTTTCATACTAATGATGTTATATATATAGGTCCAAATAATGTACTGATAAGATAACACAAAAATAACAGTCCTCATATACCGACCAAAAATCTCCCTGATCATTGCTTCGTCTCGATATCCTTGGAAATGGTTCTGGACTCTAGCGTATCCATCTTGCGTATCATACTATCTACATCTCTCATATTTTCTAGCTGGACAAAATCTCCATCCACCTCCTGTGCCAGAGAGCTCAGACCAGTACTGTTGGCACTACTCATCACAGTCTCACCATTGTACTGCTTATATATGATAGTCCCAAACATATCTCTCCCCTGCACGATCGGTCATCCAGTCTCTGTCCCGACTCAGATAGTCATCACATATATCCCCGACTCCTGTATCTGCTCCTGCAACTCCTGAGACACACTGATCTCATCCTCCCCACCATCCGATATGATGAGCAGCACGCGTCACGCATCTCCCCCCTCAGAGAGGGGGGCTGGGGGGGAGCTATCCACTGCCAGCACTCATCTGACCTCATCTGACCCCTCATCTGATTCTTGTATCCCAAACCTTGCTACTCAAAACTCCAACGCCTCCAACAAATCCGTCCCCTGTTCACTTACATTCTGACTATCTACTCATCACAAAAACGTCCTATATAGCTCCACATCATCAGTGAGCGGAGCAATACCCATCGCCTCACCAGCAAACACACCCAGACCATATCTATGCTGCGGCGCATCACTCATCATACGCTCTACCATACCCTTGGCTGCATCGAGTCTAGAGCGGTCCCCCTCTCCCAGAGAGGGGCTAGGGGAGAGTTTCCCATCTCACATATCCATCACCTGCATACTCTGACTCACATCCAGCATCACCATCACATCCAGTCACTCCTGATCTACCCTCTGCGTCCCCAGTCACCACTGCGGATCTATAAGTCCAAGAACAACAAAAATCACCGCCCCTCACAGGAGGATTGATCTGAGTGTAATATCTAACTTTGTTTTTCAAGATTGTTGTTTCATGACTAAATTATATACTATATTATCTAAATACCTATGTAAATAAATGACTTCTTATCAATCTTATCTCACTCCATCATCCACTCTCCACATTCTCTCCAATATACCTAACACAAACAATATACTCAATAACACTCACGCAAGAGGTTTCCAATACGGTATATGGGTAGTATGCTGCGAGACGGTGATCTCTGATTTGCTCAGCTGTGATATCTCATCAAAAATCGCCTGGAAGGTCTGCTCATCTGTCGCCCTCCAGTAGCGAGCATCTGTCATCTCAGCTATCCTCTGGAGCGTAGTCTCATCTATCCCCGCGATCTGCTGCCTCTGTATCCCAAACGATGTCTGATAGGTGAGAAATCATCACTCCAGACTCCCTATACCTACCGTATATATGGAGATATCCTCATCTGCACCCAGCTGCGCCACGATCATCGGATCCAGCGTCCCAGGTGTCGACTCTCCATCCGTGAGCAGCACGATGATCTGCTCTCTTGAGCTCCCATCCCCACTCTGTTCCCCTCTCCTAGCGAAGCGATTGGGAGAGGGGCTAGGGGTGAGGGTATCTCCCTCAGAGAGGGGGGCTGGGGGGGAGTCATTCTCACGTCATTTTTCTAGCACACTCACCGCACTCAATAATGCATCACCTATCGCCGTCCCCTGCAATGCTCTGAGTCATTGATTGATCGTGTCGGTCGTCATCTCAGTCAGCACCTCAGTCACAAAATCATAATCAAAGGTAAGTGGTACTGACGTAAACGGCTTGCCTGCAAACACCACGAGTCACAATCTATCCGACTCCAACTTGGCGATAAAATCAGTCAATACTTGCTTGGCCACCACAAAACGATTTGGTGAAAAATCATCCGCAAGCATAGATTTGGACAGATCTAGGACTACCACGATATCTATACCCGTCTTGGTAATATCCTGGGTCTCGTCAGTCTTGTTGGGATACGCCAATATCACAAAAAACAAAAGTATCGACACCATCGTCAATATATGCCTCACTCGATACACTATCGACCCTCTCGGAGAGGATGGGACGATTTTTTTCAATATTTTTGCAAATATATTGGTATGAGATGGTCATTTGATCACAAAACGAAATATATACCATATCAGCATACATCAGCCAATAATCAACCATATCGGGGACAAAAATACAATATTCTCCATAAAAAGATTGCAAATACGTACTAAAAATTTGACAAATTTCATTCTTCTCACTAAACTTATGATATGAGTGTTGGGATGTATATATATTACATCATTCGGCACGGTATTATTTATTCTTTATACTACTCGATATGAAAAATGCAATTTTAATCGTAGGCGGATTTATTTTTGGTCTACTCGTAGCAGCAGGTCTATCTACCACTACCAATTTGTTTTCTGACGCATCGCAGTCAGGTACAGAAATATTGGAACAAGTGGATACTATGCTAGCACAGCCAAGATTTGACAACAAAGAAAACTGCGACAAGATCGTAGCAAAAACAGCTGAAATGCTGCCACTCCTCCCAGATGGATCTCAGGCACAGCTTGTGATCAAGTACATCAACGAGTCGCTCAAAGCAAAATCAGCTAGACTCGCTCCTACTCCAGTACAGGCACCTGTAGCACAGCCTGCACCAGAGGTAGAAGCAGCTCCTACAGCAGAACAAATCCAAGAAGAAGCTGTAGAAGAGGTAGTACACAACACTGCACCCACTAGCAACAACTATTTTGGTGGATTGCAAAAACCTACTCTAAGAGGTGCAGCTCCTGAACAAGAAGTAGATGAAGAAACCGCAAAAAAGATCGAAGGATGGAGTATAGGAAGACAAGATATCCCAGAAAAAACTGAGAGAGTAAGAAGAAGCTACATGACACCAGAATTTAAGTATGTAATCGATGGCAAAACATATGACAAGACTTGTGTACAGGTAGAAACACTAGATCTATGTATGGAACTCAAAAATCATGATCAAGCTCAGCTAAACAACTGTAGAACTCAATCTATCGCTGGCAACTGTCTTGAAATCATAGAAAAAAGAGGTCAATCAGGTCTCGATTATTACGAAATCCAATACAACGATTCTATGAGATAAACAACTCATACCATCACCAAACAAACAAAAATCCCGTGTCTAGCGGGATTTTCTTGTCCGACAAGAAAGCACATGATCATCTACGACACCTACTGCCTGGAGGTAGGCATATACAATCGTAGATCACACAAAGCTCATCCCTCTACGCTTGAGATCATGGGAGATCTGATCGGACAGCTCACTAGTAGCTGGACACTCATCCACTGTCTTGTGATAGCTGATCACGGGAGTATGATCTACTCGTCCTCGCAAATAATCCGCAAACGAGCCAAACTCCTCCTGTATCGCCACAAATACTTTTGCGTTTTTTCTCACAGAATATATCTTGAGCTTGTTGCGGACGATACGTTCATCGTCTCTGAGAGATTCTAGATACATATCAGGTAACTCAGCTCATAGTAGTGGGTCAAAATCCTTGAATGCTTGACGATATCACTCACGCTTGCGTAGGATAGTGATCCGACTCAGTCCTGCCTGGGCTCACTCCAGCACCAAGAATTCAAACAATATACGATCATCGTATACCGGCACTCCTCGCTCCGTATCGTGATATGCCTCATACGTAGTATCTCATACGCATCGTGAGCATCTATTTTTTTGGTTGTTCTGAGTGTTCTGAGCCATCAAGCAACAATGATAAAAGCTGGCTACTCTCATCCAGCATCACTCACTCATCTCCAGTCTCGAGATTGTATGGGTAGTAGTATGTCTGTCTCAGTAGATCTACAACAGATGTCTGAAGTCCAGTGTGAGCATATGTAAGAGACTGGAGTGTGGTGCTAGATATATCCATACCATATATTGTATATACCACATCCCTGAGTATCTGCTGATACTCACGATATCGAGACTGGGTGTCGGTCTGTCATATGGTCTGCTGGAGCTGAGATATCCTCTCTCTATATATGTCCAGGCTAATGGGAGCTTCGTGCGCACCTCCCTCATTGATAAAGGAGGGGTTGGGGGTGGATTTGCGACTCATCAGCCACCATATACCAGCCATACTCAACCCTAACCACAAAAATGTCCATCGTCATCGTATGGTTCAGGTTGGTGTGAGTATTTCTGGATACAAGAATAATTCTCAAGTCATGTTATTTTAAATTATAATTTATTTTTAATCCACTGATTTATTGTAGGATAGAACTGATAAGGAACGATATTATTCTCTTTAAACTCTTCAAATGAATTTTATTGTCAAACTAAAAACATTTTTCTCTACTCTGAATTCTTAACTCTGAATTCTCTATTTACATCACCTTCATCAACTCCCTCACTACATCATCCTCAGTATGTATCCTCACATATCTGCCTCATACTCACTGCACCAGTCTCCTCATCTCCTGCAAGCTCTCATCGACAGCATTCTCATACACACCTGTCACTTGTCAGTGTACAGACGCCCTGCAGGGCGTCTCTACTGCCGCTACCACCCCTGACCCAAAACGAATATACTCCACATCACTACGCAGAGCCAACTCTTGAGCAGAAAAAAGATGCACTCGCAGTATCTCATTTTTGCTACCTACTTGCTTGATCAGCTTGTGATCTAGATCTATACGATCTGTCACGATCACCACCAGTGTCCCACTCTCTTTCATTTGGATTATTTGCTGGAGCTTGTTTTCTAGTGACAACTCCTGTCTACCCACACTCACTCATCACAATGCGTATTTCACCATTTCCCATCTCCTTTTTCCCATCTCCTTTTTCCTTTTTCCTTCTAGTATGGTCCACAACGTTTCCCACTTGCCTCACATCTTGACCGTCTGCGATCAGTCTATCAGCCCTATCTTGTCACCATTGCGTATCGCAGCATATCCCAGCGCATACATCACCTCTTTCGCCTTATCGAGTTTGCACGCACTCTCTCTCCTAGCAAAGCGGTTGGGAGAGGGCTGGGGTGAGGGTATGCCAAGCACATCACTCACCATCCACACCTTCAGTTGTCTTTCCTCCACAAACTCCTTGATATACAGATCTCCTCATTTTTTGGCACTCGTCTTCCAGTCGATTCTTTTGATCGGATCACCAGCCACGTATCACCTCACATCAGCAAACTCCATCCCCTGTCACTTAAATTTTGTAGCAAAATTTCACAAAAATTGACTCGAAATCGAGCGTCCTAGCGTAAGATGTAATTGTTGGAGAGACGGATGGTTCTGCATTGGTCGTTATAGATTTAAGATAATGAATCATTATTTCGATTCTGCGGATTGGTTAGGATGTAATGCATGATACGTTCGTATTCTGAGTGATCACGGATGATACGATCGTGATAGCGTGATTGTCGCGCAAATGATATATCGTGGTGACGGGCATATTTGGTGACGTTTCATTTAAATAATTTAACGATATTTCACAATGTGGGTCCGTCGTAGGGATGGTTCAAAAAACCATCCCCCGTCTTAATTGATTTTTTCGTTCAGATTTGATTTTCACGTTCGGGACGTATTTTTGATACGTCCCTACGATTGGTTTTGATATTTGGATCATTTCGATCACGATTCCAATTGCCCAATACCACAATCATATGGATATGATTTGGCATCACGATATATTTATGAATTTCTATATTTTTTCTCGATGATTCTATGCGTTGGATTTCTGTCTCACAACGTATACCCAATTCATTCAATAACATGCTACCATCCATCACCTCACCAAAACAATGTCTGCGATCTTTTGTTACGATAGTCACAAAATATCCTCATGGACTTGTATAATCATGGGTCGGATGACGTGGTGATATACGATTTTTGACCATATATGATATATAGGTTACACAACTGAAATACCCTGCACAATCTCTGCTATGATCTCCTGTACACTCACTCCATCCGCCGTCGCATCAAAACTCAGTATCAATCTATGCTGTAGCACATCCTCTACTATCTCCTGGATATCCTCTGGTATGACAAAGGTCCTCCCATGGATCAGTGCCATCACTTTGGAAGCCGTGATCAGAGCGAGTGATGCTCTAGGTGAAGCACCATACTGGATATAGCTAGCCAAGCGCTCAAATCATTTTTCTTTTGGATTTCTGGTGGCTACGATGATATTCTTCACATAATCATAGATGCTATCTGAGACATGTATCTGATCGACCAGCGACTGTATCGCGAGGATATCCTGATGCGGCACGATCTGAGATATCTGCTCCTGCATCACATCACCACCAAATCTCTTCATGATCTCTACCTCCTCATCCTCTGTAGGATAGCTGATCACCGTCTTGAGCAAAAATCTATCCAGCTGTGCCTCTGGGAGCGAATATGTCCCCTCCTGCTCGACAGGGTTTTGGGTAGCCATCACGACAAAGGGTGGATCCAGCTGATAGCTCTCATCACCGATCGTCACCTGTCTCTCAGCCATCGCCTCCAGGAGTGCGGACTGTACCTTGGCAGGCGCACGATTGATCTCATCAGCCAGTACTAGATGGGCAAATATCGGTCCCGTCTTGGTCACAAAATTAGCGGTCTTCTGATCCCAGATCTGCGTACCTATCAGATCAGATGGCAATAGATCTGGCGTAAACTGCACTCTCGCAAAATCCACCCCTATGGTCTGAGCAAGTGTCGAGATAGCGAGCGTCTTGGCGAGTCACGGGACTCACTCCAGGATGATATGCCCTCTAGCCAGCAATGCTATCACGAGATTTCTCATTAGACGATCCTGCCCGATGATCACCTTCTTGGTCTCATACATCAGCGCCTGCAGCTGCTGAGACGCCTGCGTCACCTGTGTCTGTATTTCCTGATTCATCTATCCACACATATTAGTATCTAAAACTACACTCAGTGTAATGATCTGATAGAGTGTGGCAATGTGATTTTGAGCAGAAAAATTAGGAGAAAACAAAAGTGGTGGAGAAATCGGATGGATTACTGTGGAGCTGCTGTTTTTTTCAACACGCTGTTTTTTTTCTTATTGCATTTTTACCATATATCGACTATAATTTATATAGTTGATTTGTATCTCACTATACTATGGTCACACAAGTATATACCGCCAAAGCACATGAACAAATATCGCTTCCAGCATTTACCGAGGATGGAAGAATTTTTGTGACATTTGTATCTGCAGATGAGCAGCTACATATAGAGTCACAGGACTATATTACAGATCCTGTAGTATCTACTACCAGCTCTCGAGCAGAATCCAAATCATTTTTAGATAGTCTCAAATAACCAACTCTGTCCAATTTCCACTAATTCTACCAAACTGTCTACTTCCACTTCACCCTCTCCGCCATCAGCTCTTTGAGCTCATCCATACCCTCTCAGGTATGTGCTGATACAGTGATGATAGTAGGTGCGTCATATCCATACTCCTCGCAGTAGCTCTCGAGCCACTGCTTTTTTTGTTCTAGAGTTTGGTGAGATCAGATCACAGCATCACGAGATTCTTCAATCACTTCATTTCATTTCGTTCATTCAGAATGACGACTTGCTGCATCTCCTTCTTCCTTTTTCCTTATTCCTTGCTCGTCTAGTAAGTCTATCTTATTCAACACATACACCCTCTCCTGTTCTGCTCATATATCATCTAGTATCTCATCCACTATTCTCACCTTGTCATCCCAGAGAGGATCGTGTGCATCTATAGTATGGAGCAATACATCTGCCTCGATACTATCCTCTAGCGTAGATTTGAATGCCTCAATCAGTCCAGGCGGGAGATCACGGATAAATCATATCGTATCGTTGATCAATATTTCAGTTCATTTGCCTCACTGCATATTGGGTATATACAGCTTACCTACATCAGTCCCGAGCGTCGCAAACAGCTTGTCTTCTACCAACACTCATTTGTTGGTCAGTGAATTCATCAATGACGATTTGCCTGCATTGGTATATCACACCAAACCTACCGTGGGGAGATATTTTTTTTGTCTTGATTGACGATGCACTTCTCTCACTTGAGCATATTTTGCGAGCTGTTTTTGGATTTGTTTTTTTCTGAGTCATAGATGTCTGCTCATCGTCTCAGTATTGGTCTCACCAGATCATTTGGATCATGTACCAGATCATTGCTTACCCAGCTCCATACTCATATCGTAGATGCGAGGCCCCATATGCTTGATACTCGCCAGCTCTATCTGCAGCCTCGCCTCCGTACTATTGGCGTGACGATCAAATATCTTGAGTATCAGATCCACTCTATCCCGAGCCTGCATTGGTTCTGCATAGCCATCGTCTTTGGAGGCATCTTTCAATATCTCATTGATAGCATATATCTGAGCAGGCTTGAGAATATTGCCAAAAATAAGAATGCGAGCTCATAGCTCCTTCATCACCTGTATGGTTTCTTCGAGTTTGCCTGAGCCCATATATGTTTTGTAGTCGGGCTTGGCGCGTTGTTGTACCATCTGTACCACACTCAGATCGCCACCATAGGTATGTACCAGCTGATCTAGCTCATCCATTCTCTGCTGGATGAGTTCTTTTTGTGCTGGACCTGTGACTACTTCTGCTATTATTACCTTGATCATTATATCTCAAAAAAATAAAGGCCTATGGCTATTGGCTATAATCCATAAGCTATAGGCAGGCCTGTCATCTCGACCAAAACGAAGAACGGAGTGATGAGTGGAGTGGAGAGATCTCTCGACTACGATTTCGCTTCGCTCAATCTTCGCTCGAGATGACAAGAGTTGTCATGGTTGATGATTGATATTCATCACTATCTGCCAATCACTAACAACTAACAACTATTCACTACCATCTAACCACTAATCATCACCTCCACAAAAGATTTGACTCTGGCGAGTACCTCTCTGGTAGTACCAAAATCTCTCAGTGAGAGTCCATGTGTGTCTACTGCATATCATACTGCGTCCATATCACTCGCTCTAGCATACATCATAGATCTCCAGAGGTGGTATCTCTGAGTAAACACAATCACTCTGTCTACCTCAAACTCCTCCTTGGCTTTGATCATACTGGCTCGGGTATCGTATCCATTGCCATCTACCCATATATCATCATCAGGCACACCGCTGTCCAACAAATAGTCTGCCATAGAAATCGCTTCGAGATGATCATCATTTTTGTCATATCCGCTGACCAAGATTTTGGAGATGATGCCGTCATTGTATGCTCATAAGGCTGCATCCACTCTCTCCTGCAGTACAGGAGACAGTAGTCCATCGCTGGTCACTGATGCTCACAGCACCAGTCACACATCATAGTCAGCATAGTCTGGCTCCATCACATCTGACCAACCAGTGAGCACCACAAACATATTGATAGCGATCAATGATCATATCAACAATACTCCTGCACCAAAAAGTCTTCTAAAAATACGCATCATACAAAACAAAAACTAACTACTCAATCACATTACATCACGGATTTTTTGTTCTACGGACTCTACTGCGTCTATAGATGGCATCACGATATCTCATTTTTCTGTGTCTCATTCAGCCAAAAAAGTAATCGTCCCAATATCAAAAAAACTCTCAAAAAATCAATGCTTAGCCACTGTCACTGATCTTATCTTGTCTACATGGATTGTTTCTGTCTCTCTATGTAGTATTCAGGTTTGGTTGTACTTGATGACCTCCTTGGGCGTCACGATCATAAAATCCATCTTATAATCCACATACTCTTTGCTACTACGTCTGACGATATACAGCGCAAAAAACAACATACCCAACCAAAATACCCATAATACTATCGACTGATATGGATACTCTAGTCCATACACCAAGGTCAATCACAAAGCAAAAATAATGACCAATCGGATATATGGCGCGAGGACTCTTGAGATATAAAATCGTCTAGATTTGTGTACAGAGATGACTTTGGATGCACCAAAATTTTGCTGGTACTGATCGACCAATCTTTTTTCCAATCAAGAATCAAAATTTGAAAAAAGTCTCATAGCTACAAATGGTCAAATCTAATAAACAGGTTTTTCTAGTATCTCTATTGTATGACTTTTTTTGCATACTTCACGACCATTTGCATCATATCAGATGATAGTATAGGTTCTATCTCATACTTGAGTTCATCTCTGGCTAGGTTCTATCGTAGTAGCCACATATCACTGAGTATGCTGACTCACCTCAAAACTCGATCCCTCATCATCCTCAATACCCACATGATCCACATCTCGATCTGATCACATCAGTATGACATTGTCGTCTTCGTATAGATATTCTACATCCCCTCATAGATAACTATACACTCATATAGTAGCATCTTTGCACACAAATCAGGATTCTGGTACGTTCTCTATAGATTTTGGTTGGGCCAATGAAGTGATATTGTAGGTCACATGTCTAAATGGATCCTCTACTACCACCTCATCTTCGTATAGCCACGCATTGAGGCGATACGATGTACCAAACTCTTGAGTAGGAGGTATGCGTACCTGCTGATCTAGGTGATAGGTGGTTCATTGACGGATTAGTCTTCGATTGCCAGATCTTTTGACATAGTACTTGTAGCGCAAACCTGGGTAGGTGATACTACGCTTGCTTTGATTGTCCTTGAAGTAATACAAGATGATTTTTTCATAGCCATTTTCTATTTCTACTTGATCACCATTGACCTGACGCAGAGACATAGTAGTGATGCCACTACGGACATTGTAATGCTGTATCAGTGTCTCAAAATTGTTTTGGTCTCACAATGCTGATACTATCTGTATAAACTGCCCTCCTGGATTAAAAAACAATAATGATTGAAATATATTGCCTCGCTTTCGCTGAAACAGGGGGAAGTTTTTGTAGATAGTGCCGTGTCCTGGAGAGATCACATTATAATATATTCATTCTTGCGTTTCTCTTTTGTTGTCAAAATACGCTAAATATTTTTTCTTGGTAGAATAGGTAAGACAAGATGGTATCTGCTCAAAGACATATTCGCGTTGTATCAATACTTTTTGGTCAGCTTCACCACACCCTTTCATCAAAAAACTTGTAGGTATCCCATCAAAATCATCTTCCTGCCAAGTGATGTTTTTGCCATCTAGAGAAAAATATGGATCTAGATATAGCGTCGTACCATCTATCTCAATCTCTTCGTAATCTACCGTTATTTTTTTATTTTTTTTGATTTTTTTTCAGTCTTGGAGAGTAGCTACAAACGTATAAGTGTTTTTTCATTGTTGGAGTGTGGTGTCTTGGAGTCAGATATCTCGAGTCCAGACTCAGGTATCGTTGACGTACTCTCATAGATCAATTGTGATCTTGTCATCCAAAGACTTGTGATCATATACTACCTCAAATCATACTACATCGGATGACAACTCGCCCACAAATGTATGTACTGGCGAATACAGGTCAAAAGATGATGCTTCGTCATCAAATCTAAGTGAGGATGGATCGTCATCGGACGAGGTATTAGATGATCAATTGTTGGATGTATCTCATACAGCATCGGCGGATGTAGACGATCGGTCTGGATATGTATCCAATCCAAAAAATCAGGAGACGTATGACGTAGGCGGAAAGAGAGAGTAAAGAGTTTGTTTTTGGGTATCAGAACCCAGCAACATCACAAAAATGTATGCTCCCAAAGCAAGAGTCCACACTCCCAAAAACACTCCTAAGATTATACGACGTATTTTTTTCATATCTAGCTTCTTTATATATCACAAATAAAACTACTATCACTATTAATTATTAAACTTAAACAACATCACATCACCATCCTGGACGATGTACTCCTTGCCCTCTAGTCTCTGACAACCATTGTCCTTGCTGCCAGACCATCACCCGTGAGTCACAAAGTCAGTATAGGTCACTACATCTGCCTTGATAAATCATTTTTCGAAGTCAGTATGTATCACTCCTGCGGCTTGGGGTGCAGTAGATCATTTGCGGACTGTCCGTGCTCTGGTCTCCTTCTCACCAGTAGTAAAATAATACATCAACCCAACCGTATCAAAAGCGAGCGCAATCAGATCATCAAGTGTCGGGAGTACTGCACTCTCATCTCATCATTTCAGATCATCCATAAACAATTCTTTTTCTTCCTCGTCCAATTCTATCAATTCAGATTCAAACTTTGCGCTCACGATCGCTACTTTTTTGTGTAGTTTTTGTTCGTATTGTTGCTGGAGTGCATCGCCTTGTATCAGATCTGTCTCAGTCACATTGAGTGCATACACAAATGGTTTGAATGTCAGGAAATTGTATGGTTTGAGCAATTCTAGCTCTGCTTCACTCAGGTCTGGGAGGATGTCTATGGCGAGCTTTTCTTGCTCTAGCGTAGACATGATCTTGTCTAGCACACCTACCAGTTTGGTGACCTCAGGATCGTTGGATTTGAGTTTGCGTTGAAGTCCTGCCTGGATGTTTTCTATGGATTGGATATCAGCTAGGATGAGCTCGGTATTGATGATCTCGATATCACGCAGTGGGTCTGGTCACCCCTCCACATGCACCACATCATCATCTGCAAATAAACGTACCACCTGCACGATCGCATCCACTTCCCTGATATGTGCCAAAAACTTGTTTCACAATCATTCTCATTCGCTAGCGCCCTTTACTAGTCCAGCAATATCCACAAAATCAATCGCCGCATAGATCTTCTTCTGCGTATTGGATATCTCTGCCAGCTTGTCCACTCTCTCATCCTTGACCTCTACCACGCCCACATTGGGCTCTATAGTACAAAACGGAAAATTCGCAGCATCTGCAGCGTAATTTTTGGTCAATGCATTAAACAGAGTTGACTTACCTACATTGGGCAGTCACACGATTCATATCTTCATATATAGCTAGCAATCTAAATGACTGAAGTATACAAAAAGAGTAACAAAAAAATAGTTGAAATCGTTGGGAGTTGCTAGATTGCGATAGTTTTATACTCAGGATAATCACCCTCTATCAATATTTTCCTCAAGTCTCTTTTCGCTTTGGTGAGCTCTGATCTAGAAGTTGAGATAGCTATTCCCAATTTGTGACTTATCTCTTTGTGACTCAATTGATCTACGGTATTCATCTGAAATACCCTGCGTCTAGATGGAGTCAGATCTGACGTTTTTTGAAGAATTTCCTGAGCATAGATACTGCTATCAGATATGTTACTTCATTTTAGATTATCAAGAATATCTGGAGACTCTCAACCTATTATTCTTCTATTATAGAACCTAAGCATATCATAATATTTATGCAACATAATTTTTGCAATTCGAGTTCTTGGGCTGGAGTTACCATCATACATATGGAGTTTATTTAGGACTCTCTCAGCAGTCTCCTGTATCAGATCATCTGCATCAAACATAAAACAATTTTTAGTCAAAGTAGTTGCATAGTATTTCAACGTAAAAATAGTCTCGCAAGCTTCTTTTTGTGAGAGAGATACAGTGTTGTCAATATTCAAAACAGAAGATTCTTCCATACAAATATGATATGTTTTTATGCATTCATGTCAAATAAAACTTAATTCAATAGACATACAAACATCATATCTCATCACTCTAGTGACTTGACACTATCCATACATATAAAATTGAAGAAATATTCAGCAACATTTCCGTGATTGGTATTGTATATATGGTCGCAATATGATATATGCAATGGTTCACATCTTAGTGACATAAGTAGTATAAAATCCTATATAGTAAAAAATTTATTTATATGGTTCGGCAACAATCTGATATTCATCTTCATATACAATATATCCTGGAGTATCAGTCATCACTACCTCTACATATATATCATACTCCTCGTATATCCTTTGCAGTTCACACATATACGATATATGCTCTGTCGCAGTGTCTTTATATCGAGATATTCACTTGGTAGCATATGAAGTAGTTTTTTTGCGAGAAAAAGTATCTGGCTTATCTAGATTTTCATCAAATCGTTTTAGTATTGTCCTAAGATATTCCGCATCATACTCTGGTATAGCACTATCACGAAGCTCATACGCCAGCTGAAAAATACCAAAAGGCTTAGTGCTTCATTCATGATCTATCTGAGAGGTTTGAAAGCGGATATACATCATAAGTATGATATATATCACGTAGATATAAACAATCAGATAAAACAAAAAAACTCCCTCTCAGGAGCTTCTTACATTCTATTATCCTCAAAATCTTATACTCTTAATTTGGGCTAGAGAGATTGACCTACGAACACAGTTCATAAGCCGATATAACGAGAACTTCTTCCATCTAAGTCTGCTTTCGAGAAAAGTTAAAGCAATGAATATATAGATCATTGCTTCATCCGTAGAATCAACAACCCTATTATACAAAACAGTCATAGATAAAAACTGTTTCTCAACTTCTCATATTCTCAATAATAAAAAAAATAAATAACATATTTTTTTATTATTATATAGTTGTATGAGAAAGATTAATATCAGTAGATACACAGTAGTTGATGGTGTTCGTTTATTTATAGATAAAGACTACCCTTGAGAAGCTAACGTCTGAGAGGTGCTTGCAAAATTTGTAGATCTTATGCTGGAACATGAAGAATCTATTGGAATAGATACATCACAATATCCTACTATTGATATCAATGAAATATTATAATTCACTATTATCATCATCTTCTTTAGATGATCCATACTTTTCTTCCAGATACTTTTTTCAATAAGGACTATTTTTGAATAGGTTCAAATACTTAGCTATTGCTGTCACTAGATACTCATCGTCTGAAACTGAGTATTCAATATCAGATGGTACTAATTCTCGTCATGTGATCTTATCTACCATATCATAAAGAAAATAAAATATTTAATTTGATGTGCCAATAATTCCATTCTTTTTCATCTCCTCAATTCTTTGAGTAGTTGTCTGTGCTTTAGAAAATAATTCATCTCTATCCTTACTTCTGTTTTCAGCGAGCAATCTTGCTTCAACTTTTTTATACTTTTCTTCCACTATTCAGTTCACTAAATCACATAGAGCTATCATCCTTTTGAAATCCTCAACTCATCTTCATCAAACAGATTTTGTTCAGCAACAGAACAATCAAGTAATCTCTTTGGCGCTCTCCTCTATTTCTTCTGGAACAAACACAATCATACTTTGTGTAAGCTCTTCTCAATTCTTTCATGCATGGGCAACAAATTCATTTCTCAAATGGATAACATGTGCATGAAAATCTTTAGGTCATTTTTCGAGATGATTCAAATCACTAGTATCAAGCTTAATTCATCTTCATCATTTTGCGGATGCAAATAATTTTCAGTACAATATAATTGAATGCTCCCATAAGATATCAATAAACTCTCAATCTGGATTCTTTAATAACTCAGTAGCTATCTCCTTAATCCTAGTAATATCACTTTGCATAGAATAATATCCTCTGCACTGCTTTGATATTGGACAATCAACTACCAATCGAGGAGCCTCAATTCAATCATTAAAATCGATATAAGGGATAACGATATCTCATGCTCACATCTGAGTTCTTGCAGAGCCTCATACATTTATTTTCATAATTAGTTTAATTAAAGGATTAAATTAGACTAAGCATAATATCAATTGAGTCTTTTAACATTTGTTTAGTATAAGATCTTCCCAACTCATCAGGATGATGTATGTTATTTCTAATGAATACTGGAAGCTTCTCAGTAACTGTGTCTCATATATTTTTTCATCAAAATGCTTTTGTAACTGTAAACGTAATATCTGGTATATACGATAATGAAGAAAACAGATTATTTCCTAATCAACTAGGTCAATCTTCATTATGCTTTATTAGTAATGCTGTAAATAGTTCAATATGCAGAAGCTCATCAAATATATCGTAAGCGATATAATTTATTAAATTATGGCTAGGGCTGTTTATACTATTGGGATAGTATCAAAGCACTTCTCATTTTTCATCTCAAGAACAAAATCTATCTACCTTAACGCAAACACTTTTTCAATCTTCTAATCATTGTAATATATACGGAGAGTGAGTAGCAATAAAAAACTGAACATCCAATCAATCAAATATATCCAATAAAAATTGGGTATACCTAGTCTGCCAAATGGGATGTAAACTCGTTTCCGGCTCATCAATAAACACCATGGCTCAATCCATTTTTCCTAAATTGATCAACAGTTCTCAGACTCTAAACAGAATCTGTTTCTCTCAAGTACTAAAATCACTTATTGAAACTTCGTTTCAATTTATGTCTTTGAAAAGAATTTTATGCTTTCCTCATTCTGGTCTTATTGCTTCAAAGGTCTTTGAAGATTCGTACATTTTTTTAAATGCATCTTTGAATCTATCAAACTTAATTTCTCATGTAAATTGATTTCCAGGTTTTCATGGATTCTCTTGCATCCATTTAGACCTCATCTTGGCGTCTTGTGTATCTAAATCAATTAGTAGTTGAGGAATAACCTTTGATAAATCTTTAGACATTTTTTTTGGAATCTCGTCTCCATCTGTAACTGATGCTGTAACAGAAGATATATCTGGAACGTCAAATGTAACGTCCAAACTAGAATACACTGCTTTTACAATTTCTTGTTTCCCATGAGATGAACTAGTTGAATGATTCTTCTTTGATGATATCAATGTCATTAAGTTATTTGTTCATGTCGGTCATTCTGAATCTAATAACTTAACATCAACTTCAATTTTAAATTTATCTACTTTTTTATATGCAGTTTGAGACGTCAATCAAAAAAATATAGACTCTAACAAATGAGTTTTTCAGGCTCAATTATTTCAAACGACAAAAAATATCTTTGGAACATCCTCAATAGTTGGATCAAAAAAAGTTACCGTACTATCATTGGGAAAAACTGGATGTTCTTTGAAAATTATTTTTGAAACTTTCATGACGACTTAAAAATAAAACGTTCTATTCTGACTCCTTAACTACATCAGTCTCTCTAATCTGATAATCGACTAATGCACTAGCCATTTTCCTCATTTGAATAAGTTGAAGCTCAAGTTCCTCATCAGGCATTTCATCATATTTAGGTCATAAGATTTCTCTCATTTCAGCAACGTCCATATTATATATGATCTAAAAATTCATCTATACTATTTGGCAAAGTATTCTGACACTCTTTGGCTTCGTCTTTCGTAAGTTTCTCTGTGTGAGCACATCTAATACGAAACTTCTTATTTATTTCACCTATAGTTTTGAGATAATCTACCAGAAACCCAAATCAATTTCAAAATTTATTTCTCAGGAATTTATGGAATTCTTGTAATAATCTACTTTGCTGCAAAGTAGATCAACTGTCTTTCTTTATAAGATCAAGAATAAAAATAATATTTCCAAGAGTGTACTTTACCTCTTCAAGAGGTTTCTTGTGAAATTTCTTTACCATTCTTGAGAACATATATGATTTAACCTCTTCTCAATTTAGCTTAGATTCATCTTCCCAAGAAACTAATTCATTAACATCATCAAAATTTTCATTCATATAAGCACTAAACGCAACAAAAATTTTGTTAAGAAGTTCATTCTCTAAACTTCTACAATATTCAAGAACAACTGGAGAAAAATCAATTCACTCAAATTTTGAAAGCTCTTCAAACAATAATGATCATACTGGTAGATATTCTTTTGAAAGATCATGGAGATCATCTCGATTTAGAATTCTGCTCTTAAGCAAAGTCTCGTGTTGCAAATATCAGTCTTCATTACTCTTTTTTAGGTCATCTCAAATTTTTTGAACTTGCTCCTGTATTAAAATCAATTTTCATTCTAGATCAAATTCCTTGTTCTTAATACTGTCTATCTTATCAAGAGATTCAGATATCATACTCTTTATTTCCTGAACATTAGATTGGACCGACTTTGTTATTGCAATATTTTCTATCACATTAACATCAACTCTAGCTGCAATTTTTAACAACATGTCCAACTTAGAATCATATTTTTTTTCAAGGTAGTTAATTATGTATCTCCCCGATTCTGCGTTTAAATACTCAACTTGATCAGTATTTCTTGTGCCAAAACCTATACTAGCTCAGCTCTGTTCAGACTTAGCTTCTCATGTTTTATGATATCAATTTATTTCGTATTTATTATTAGAGTTTCATGATAGCCATTCTTTAGGATCAGGGAATCCTTTCATTTCTACTAATCATTTTTTCTCAATATCAAAATGATAGAAAGAATTCTGATCGAGTATAAATGCATCCTTTATATCAGTTCAATTTAGTAAATCTTCTACCTGATGAATCAACATCCTCTTATCTTTGATATTTCTCTTAACTTCTATAATTGCCTCAATCTTTCATTGGTATTCCAAGGCCAAGTCAGCAATCTTAGTATCTGATAATTTATACTCAACATTAACAGTTCGTCATTTATTTTCGGCTGACTGTTTTAGTTGGTCAATCATAACTTGCTCAGAATCTGATACGATTTCATTGTATGAAACTTCCAATTTAGGTATCTTGAAGCTTTTAATATCACTTATTGATATTCTCTTTACAATACTTCAGGCACTATATTTTCTCAGATAAGAATTAAAGATCTTATCCCACAAATTACTATCATAAAACAATTTTAAATATTTTGTCTTATCACGAATTACTATGATATTTGGATGAGCCAGGTATTTAGGATTTTCTTCTTTTACGATTACAGTTCTAAAGTCAGGTCAAAAGTTTGAAATTAAAATATCTCATTCTTCAATAACTCTCATTCACTTAAAAGAGTTGGCATACTTTTGTCATTGTACTGGTACAACAATCTCTCATTGAATATTCTTTGGCATAATCATAGCATACTCTCATCAGTCATACATGATCTTATCAGCACTTGGTGGTCTTCAAGTAAATATCTCAGCGACTTCTCATATCGTAGTAACATCATAATCTACCAGCTCATTATCTATTATTGAGTTATCAAAAAGATGATACGATACGGATCGTGTTTCAGTAAGATTTTTAATATCAATTTGATTGTACATCTGCCTACTTGATAATTTTTCTGCAATATTTCATCAGTCATATTTATCCATATACACTAATCAGGTGGATGCGTTATTTGTGATAATAATCAATGAGGTGTTAATTCATGTATGTGGATAAAATGCTCACTTTCTTCATCATTCAAATTCAATGATCGCATTTAGATTATAGTTTTTGGTGAGATATACCCTGAAATCTTGTAAAGTCCTATTGAATAAAAAGCCATTGGGAACCACCAGTATCAGCTTTCAGTCTTGATTGAGGAGATTCAATGATTTGTAGATATATGCTTCTTCTGATTTCCTCAACTTAAATCATTCTTTAGTTTCCTTTACCGCATCTCATTTGAATCTCATACCAAATGGTATTGTTCAAACTATCAAGTCATAGGTTTTGGATATATCTGCGTTTAGAAAATCTTCATTAATAATTTTTGCGTCAGATACTTTCGAAGCAATTTTAAGATTTTCACCATATACTTCATACCCCTCCACTTCTCAATAATTTATGTGGCGTGCAAGATTTCCTATTCACATCATAGGAATAAGAATTTTCTTTACATTATCTCATCTTCAAAGATTGGACAACTCTTGACATAAAAAATCAGGAATATAGAAAAAACCTCTACCGAGATCAGATTCTTTGACAAGCTTACTCTCTAGCAATAATTCTTTAAAATCTTGCATTGAAATATGGCATATAAAATTATCCCAACATCTCCTCCAGCTCATCCATCCCTTGCAATATACTATTCTCTATCTCTCTGATTTGCTTGATAAGTATCTCTGGCTTTTCATATTCTATTGTTTCATATACTATCTCTTTGTATTTGTTGAGACTAAGATCATATCATTCTTCTTGTATCTCTTCTTTCGTCACCCAAAACCAGTTATCTCATTCTTTAGGTTCAGTATCGTACTTTCTCCCCAATACAAGATCTTTGTATAAGCTCTGTATCTCAGGCACATTACTTCACTCTATTTCATTTCTTTTATCATCTAGAGAGTATCCATCATTTTGCAAATCATAGTACCAAACTTTCTTGGTTTCATCCCCTTTGGTAAAGATCAAGATAGCTGTACTTACTCAAGCATAGGGCTTGAAGACTCCACTAGGTAAACTAATGACAGCTTTGAGTTCGTTATCTTCTATAATTTTTTCTCTTATGTGCTTATGTGCCTTACTACTCCCAAACAATACTCCATCAGGAACAATCACTCCTGCCTTTCCTCAGATAGTAAGTTTCTCCAAGATAAGTTCCAAAAATAAAAGCTCCGTCTTCTTGGTACTAAGAGAAAAGTTTTCATTCATATCTCCAGCGTCAATACTTCACTTGAATGGTGGATTTGCTAGCACGATATCATACTCAGGAGTAAGTTTGTACTGCTTACCTAGCGTATCTCCATATACAATATTTGGAGAATCTACTCAGTGCAAGATACTGTTCATAAGAGCGATCCTTACCATAGTGCTATCAATATCATATCCTATGAGTCACTCATTCTTTACTCTCTTCCGGTCTTCCTTACTCAGCATATCTCCTGTATATTGCTCTTCTCATCACTCATCTTTTATAATCCCGTCCTTAGAGGTATTCTCTTTAATGATGTGCTTATATGCATTGATCAGAAATCAAGCAGTACCACATGCTGGATCACACACTTTATCATGCTTGGTAGGATTAACGATATCTACTATCATCTGTATGATATGTCTTGGTGTACGAAACTGACCATTCTTTCCAGCGCTAGATATCTCAGAGAGTAAGTACTCGTATATATCTCCAGCAGTATCATCGTTCTGAGCCGTGATTTGTAGATCATTGATTGTAGTTGTTGCTGTGACGAGCATACTTGCCTTGGGTATCAAGAATGAAGCATCCTTGAGGCTCCCAGCAAAGCCATCTCCTGTATCAAGTTCTTTGATAAATGGAAACACAACATCTCTCACATACGGGAACATCTGATCTGCACTCATCTGAGTCCAATGTGATCGTCTCAGCTTCTGCTTATCATAGCTCTTATCTCCATCGACATAGGTTCCATCGAACAATGAGGTATAGTCTTGTCCGAGTCTCTTTGCCTTAGCTACTCTCTGACTATCCAATATATCAATACGATACATAAAAATCAGATACGAGATCTGTTCTACTGCTGTGAGTGGATTGGATAATCCTCCAGACCAGAATATTTCTCGGAGTTTATCAATTTGTGATTTGAGAGTTGAATTTAGCATAATTACTGAGGTCTAATAAAAACTTTTACTGGATATGTGTTTGATTGCTCAAGGTCGTTTTCCAATCATACTGGATTTCAAACTAATCATAGTGAATCATACACAAAACAAACTAAAGTTTCACAGTCAGGATGTCATTCATATCTGGCTATGTCTACTATTAACTGTTCTCATATTTGCTTATCTTTAAGTGACTCTCTGGTCATTTTAACTTCAACTGCAATCTTTTCTTTCTTGAGAATAAAATCTATCCTAGAAGATCATCAAGCATAACTTGGACTATATTCTTCAGGACGTACATCATCAAAATGTATACTTAACAATCAGTTAAGTAAGTCTTGTACGTCATACTCATCCTATATATCTATCGTCCCACGAGATCAGTGTCTCTTCCTCAGTTTTCTTGCAACAGTATGAAATGATTGAAATAAGTTTTCTAATATTCAAATTGAATCTACTTCTTGTATATCATCATCAACTGGAACTTCATCGATATACGATAACAGTAATGGCTTTGCATAATTTAATCCCTTTTCGCATCACTCTTCTTTTGTATCATAAATTGTTTTTCATCATCAGATAAAAGAACTATCTTGATATGGAATGAAATCTATTTCATTCTGACCAAAATAAATATCCTTAAAATCTCTTAAATGTCATGAGTTATCTCAAAAAACTCTTTCGAGATATCTAATAGTTTTTTTATGTCGAGTCTGAAATTGAGAAGATTCTCTTGATTGTCATATAAGAGAGTCTACTTCATCTAAAAGAGATTGTAGAGTTTCACGATCTTGCATATATATTTAAATAATGTTAAAAGATTCTTGCATTTGTTGAGCAAGGAATAGCTCTAATTGCTTCAAACTATAGCTCTGGTTTTTTAATATTTCTATATTTCAAATAACAATCTTTGAATACTTTTGTTGAAGAGACTTGCCTGGAATTGGAACCAAAATTCATTTCAAAACTTCGCCCTTAACTCATTGAATTGTTGCTCATCTCTTTTGAGAGTCAAAAAAGGATATATATGACCTAACAACATCTGATAAATATATGACATCAAAGTCTTGACTGATATCCGTCATTGATACTATATCTTGGTTTGTTGAAATATCACATTGATTTATAGATACCTTTCCTACTCAAACTCTAGTTCATATTATCAGAGATCATTTTTTAATGATTTTAGTTGCGGATTTTTTAATCGCTTCTTCTGTTAAATATTCAACAGCATCAGTTCAATCTATAAAGTAATTTCACAATGACACTGTGGTTACCCAAGGATTATCTCATTCAAAATATTCTGGATGCTTTCTTGAAGGAGTTCATCATGATTTAAATGATCATATCTTTCATAATTCTATAGTATCGAAATTATTAGTATTACTTTGAATATCCCCAAACATCTCCACAAAAATACTCTTCCCCAACTCCTCTGTCTTTGCTATCGCTTCTTTCTTTTGATCTATAAGAGATTGGATATGGTCCAGTTTTTTAGCTATGGCTTTTTGGGTTGGGAGGTCTGGATACGAAACAGTAATTGTTTTTAGGTGCTTAAAAAATCTTTGGTATCATTCTTTTCAAGGTATATGAACGCTACTTAAATAATGATAAGCATACTTAGGGTCCAATTCATTAGAACATTGTAAGACTTTAACTCAATCAGCTCATATAGTAAAAGGCGTATCTACAAACTTAAATATCTTAGTGTGATCTCAAAAAATTATACAAGGCGAATTTTCGAAATTAACTAGTTCGCTACTATCGGTGTATCATCAAATATAATTCTTGCCTTGATCAATAATTGAAAACTCTCAAGAAGAGAGATAATCTTCTTTCTTTATCTTATTAAACTTTCTAGTTATGTCAGTAAAGACATCCAAAAATCATTTTGTTTTTATCATACATTATTTGATCATAAAGGTAGTTTATTTATTAGTGTTTCAAGTAGTGATTTATATCAAGGATCTTTCGTTTTGTTTTTTGAATACATATGCGAATCATTTTCGGAAATAAATGCATTAACTAGTTTTTCTGTAGTTATAAATTCTATCTTTTTCTTTTCATCAGAGTCATTAACTGTATCTATAATCAAAGGATAGACATCAAGCATACTTTGTTTTTGTGAATAACTAACAAATAGGTTGCTAGATATCTTATACTGACTAATAAACAGAGATAACAAATAAAATAGAACTGAAAAAAATAGTATCTGCTTAATCAAATTATATATATTTGAAAAATTAAGTACTATCTCCTGTTGCTCTAAAATTGATTTTATCTCAGTATCAGAAAATTCAATTGGATAAGTAATAGTAGTTCACGTTGAATATGCTTGATTTAAAATTATCTCTCTTTCAATAGAAATATCTCTAATTCTAAAAAGATTATAAGAATACACTAGAATTACAATTCAAAGAACTATAGCTAGTCATAAGGCAACTGCTCTTTCAATAAAATATCGTTTTATCATCTTCTCTGTATTCATCACGAAGAATCATTTTCTTTCTCATTCTTTATCAATTGTACTTCATTTCTCAGACAACTTCTTAGCCAATCATTCAACCTTTTCTATTAGTCAATCTACATGACTAACTTTTTCATCTAAATTATTATTTTGGATAATATATTCTAGATATTCATTCTTTAAATTATTTAAATTTGTAAGTGCGTTATTTCAGTCAGTTCATTTTTCAATACTATCTCTATACTTTTTTAAATTTGATTTAACTATATTTAATTGTCTGGTATAGCTTTGAGTATTTCATAGATATTTTCATAAATCTTGAATCTTTAAATACTGATTATTAAATTCTTCAACAAGAGATTTAATGATATTATCATATTTATGTGTATCACTTTTCTCTGACTTATCTCTAAACTCCTCTATAATTTCTTTAAGGTAAGAGAAAGTATCTCAAAAATCTGATGTTAAATCAGATGTCAGTTTCCCTGTTTGATCTGTTATGGATAAATTTTCAATATCTATCGCATTATATCAATCTCGGTTAATTTCAATATCAGTCATATAGTTTAATTAGACAAACTAAACATCCCCACAAACTCCATCATCTTCTGTACCTCATCACTTTTAAATAATCTATCTACTGCTCCAGCTCACATCACTCATTCGATTGATGGACTATATAAGTCCTCATAAGTCACTGGCTTCCTTTGCAGGATTTTTGATTTTATAATTTTCATAAATCTTATCTGCTGGGAGTTGTAGTTTTGCTCTTGGATATGTTTTTCAAATAAGTCATTCACTTCATGCTCCCACTCTGGTAGACTTCATTTCCCTAGAGCTACTTTGATCAATTGCTCAAAACTTACTGTTAGTCTCCCCACAGCTACTCTTAGATTACTGAGGTCTATATGGTATTCGTTTTGACTAAGGACTTGTTCCAATGCGTGTATATCCTCTTGAGACACCAGTTCATCATTGAGGATTTTTTGTATGGTTGGGTGATCCTTAAGGACATCCTCCATCTGTTGCTCAAAGATTGCTCGATACTTATCTGACTCCATCTTCTTGTTATCAGCATAGTGAATCCATCTTCTTTCGATTACCTCATCCTTGAGATCTGTGATCAGCAATTCTTTGACCTGTGGTTTCCTATACTTCATCAGTCCAGTAAACTCTTCTATAAGACCATCTACTTGCTCTGTATCTATTTGATTCCAAAAACTCGGAGTGAGTACTTCTTTGATTACATCCTGTTTTTCTTCTACTAGTGATATATTGCTAGGCAAAGCATTGATATCTGAAGCCATACTTCACATAAGTTTTTCTTGTTTCTCAGACTCTTGTGTTAAGATTGCTTGCTTAAGTCTAGATCCTTTAGTCATAAACTTTATTTCATCTATAGTATTTTCAGCATAGTATCTCATAAGTGGTGCAACTTTCTGCAGTTGCTCATTAGGATTAACTGCAATGTTATCCCATATCTTTCAACTACCTATATCTAGCACGAGTTCTCTATGATCCATCACATCAGAATTTTCTTTATCTAGAGACAATACCATCTTTGTAATCTTTGTAGTTAATTCTTCTACTCTATCTTTATCTTCTCTATTCTTCCACAGTTTCAATTCATCAACTAGAGCCTCGAAGTATTGTTGTTGTATAGGTTTTATCTTCCCACTTGGCTTGCTGAACTTGCGATTATCCTCAAAATTTAAACCATAATCAAAGATAAGAAAATCTTGTTTATCTTCTCATGGTCAAAACAAATCAGGACATAACCTAGTTCATCTACCTATCATCTGTCGAAACTTAGGCTCTGACATTACTTTCTTAGCAAAGACTAGGTTTACCAACTCAGGCACATCTATACCTGTATCCAACATAGCCACTGATATCGCTATACGATATTTCTTTTCTGTTTTAAATTTCTTAAATTGCTTGATCAGATCTCCAGACTTCTCTACATTTGAAGTAATAACCACAGAAAAATTATCTAAGTTTGGATACAATTCCTCAAAAATTCTTTGGAGAGTGTCAGCATGTTTCTGAGTTTGTGCAAAGATTATTGTCTTACCAGGCAAACCATCCTCTGCTGGAATTGCATGTTGCATGAACTCTTTAATCATTGCTCTATTGGTGTCTATATTTGATATAGTCTTTTCTAGTTCAGTTCATTCAAAGTTTATTTCATCTACAGTCTTTCATTCTCTTGTGAGTTGATCCAATATTTCATCAGGCAACTGTCTTGACTTAATACCCTGTATTTGAAATGCTGTTCTTGCTACCATTACATTATATGGAACAAGAAAATTTTCTTTAATAGCATCATCTAAGCCATAAAAATATGTAGGGTCTTCCGTTCTGAGTCAAAATACTTTATATGTATTTCTATCTATATGCTGTATTGGAGTAGCAGTAAGTCAGACTTTAACTGCATCAAAATGCTCCAAGATTGCATTCCAATCTCAATACAATGATCTATGCACCTCATCTATCACTATCAAATCAAAGTATCCACTACTATACTCGTCTAGCTTGTTAATCATTGTTTGATATGTCGCTGCGTACAGTCTTGCATTCTTATCTGTTTCTCAGGTTACGATTTCTGTTTTTGGTTCATTTGGTATATGAGTAAATCAATCGTCATGAGCTTGCTGTCTAAGAGCTTCTCTATCACATAAGAAAAGTACTTTTTGAGCATTAGATGACTTCAGAAACACATCGATCAATCACATAGCAGTTCTGGTCTTCCCTGTACCAGTCGCCATCACTAGCAAAAAACTTCTTTGTCATGCGTCTACTCATTCAGCTACTTTCTTGATAGCTTCCATTTGATACCATCTTCCAGAGATGTCTGCATTTATTGCAATCTCTCCAGCAGGTGTTTTGTTCTCATTCAAGAATTTTCTTCTTTGTAGATCAGTCAATGAATAAAATCATCTAAGCGATCTTGGAACTTCTCACAATTCTGAATTATAGAATTCAATTTCTTTTCCGTTAGACAAAAAAATGAAAGGTCTCTTTCATTGTTTTGCTTCAAGTAATTCTGCGTATTCTAGTGCTTGATGTTTACCAGCTCTTACATCACGAGAAAATTTCTTTGCTTCTATAATTGCTAGTACAGTTCCATCATTATTGTATAGTGTGTAATCTACATACAAAGTTGAATCTCATTCTCTTTCAAGTGGAAATTCTGACATGACTTGTAAAGGATTTTTAATATCCCGTCATGCTAGCTTCAATTTCTTATCTATGAGTAATTCACGAGTTTCATCCTCGTTGAGATGTTCTACCATCAATGAATAGTTTTTTCGTAAAATAGACTATTTTTTGTTTATACAAAAAGATTTCTCAAAATACAGCCTAAGTCCATAATAGACATAATTCTAAACATTTCTCAGATTTTCTTGAGGCAACAAAATCATCAAAAAAACTCCCTTTCAGGAGCTTCTCATATTCTATTATTCGCAAAATCTTATACTCTTAATTTGGGCCCTCCGGGACTCGAACCCGGGACCATCGGCTTAAAAGGCCGTTGCTCTACCACTGAGCTAAAGGCCCGAAATAAAGCTTTAAATTTTAAAGTTTAAAATTTAAAGCATATCGGAATCTACGCAAAAAGGTGTCTATATTTCTTGTAGTATCTACTAGATATCTTCACGGTAAGCGGGATACCATCGATCACTACTTTCTTTTTGATCAGATTTACTTTGTAGGTTCTTTTGGTTGCTCTATTGGAGTGAGATCTATTGTTTCCAGATTTGGTCTTCTTCCCAGAAAACATACATTGTCTTGCCATCTTCGATAAGATAATAATTTAAAATATATGGTAGTATATATTACTCAGCTGCTTCTTCTGTAGCTGCTTCTCATTCTGCACCAGCTTCTCCTTCTGCTCCCTCAGCTCCTTCCTCTGCTACTATTTCTTCCTCTTCTTCTGCAAATGCTACTGTAGTGAGGATAGTACGAGTCAGATCATCCACAAACACAACGTTTTCTCATAGATCTACATCACTAAGATGGATTGCTTGTCATTCTTCTACAAGAGCGGAAACATCGATAGTAATATCGTGTGGCAAGTCCAATGGAAATGCCTCTACCTCTACACTGTTCAATATCAATTGTACGCGTCATAGTCCATTCTTTTCGTATGGAGATACACCAGTCATTACGATTGGTACTTCTGCAGTTACTTTTTCATCTTTTCTTACTGCGAGAAGATCTACATGGCTGAGCTGATCAGATACTGGGTGAGACTGGAGATCAGACACCAGCACGAGATAGTCCAATCCATCTCCACTTACCTCGATAGGGGTACTTTTACCGGTTTTGGCAAATACCTTGAGAAAATCAACTCTAGACATAGTGATAGACTCAGCTGCATCCATATGTTTTCCGTAGATGACACCTGGTACCATCCCATCTTTTCTTAGATGTTTTGTCTTTTTCTTAAATACTTTACGAGAAGTTACGTTGAGTTTCATAAGTAAGTTGTTTTACAAAATAGAAGTGAGAAAACGATATTTTTGATATTTGCTAGACTAGGCAGCTGGTTTGCCGCCATCTAGTTCGTCTTGTAGCGTCTTGAGTTCGTCCCATTTTCATTCTGCAGCCATCTTGGACTGCTGAGGTCGAGTAGTAGGATCATGTGTCGCAAAATTTCATTCTGCTGACTCTAGTATTCATTTGATAGTGTCTGCATCTGTATCTCCAAGCGCTGCATATGTAGAGATACCAGCTGTATGGAGGAGTTCGTTGATCTTTGGACCTATTCATTCGATCTTGGTAAGATCATCAGACTCACTAGGAGGTGTATCTACAGCAGGAGTTGCAGCTTCATCTTGAGCCGGTGTGTCAGATTCTACTGTGTCAGTATTTTCTGTGGTCTGTGGAGCGTCTTGTGGTGCATCAGTAGTCTCAGGAGCTACATCGTCTGATGACTCTACTACTGGAGCAGCTGCTTCTTGGATCTTTTTAGCCTCTTCGATAGCCAATTCTAGAAGATCCACACCCTTATCTTGAGCAGTAGCTATAGATTTAAATTTAGCATCCTTACCTACCTTATCTCTGATATAGTAGAGTTTTGATCTTCTCACCTTGTAGTTATCTACTACCAATACTTTCTCAAATTTGGAAAATGAGAGTGGGTAGATTTTTTCAATTGTTTGACCAGCAGCCTTACCTCTGATAGTAAACGTACCATCTATATGGTTTGGTTTTTTTACTTTGATGACCAATCCTTTGAACTTCCAAGTTCTAAGATTACCTTCCTCACCCACGGTTTCGTGGATTTCTAGCATTTGACCAGCTTTTACAGGGAGGATATGATATCATTTTGCTGCTCTGATTGATTTGAGTCTAGGAGTATTCATTACAGTGATGAGTTGCTAAATAAAATCGAAAAATTACGTGAAAGAAAAATATCTCAAAATCGTTTATTTTACCTGTCTTCTTTTTACTACCTCAGCTTTTCGTTTTCTTTGCTGATCAAGTTGTTTTCTGATATCCATGATCACAACCTTATGCACTCTTTTTAGAGCTTTTCTCAGTTTTTTTCTTCCATTTGTCTTAAAAGTACCCATTATCTAAAGTGTAAAGTATAAAGTGTAAAGTATAAAGCGCGAGCTAAACACAAACATTGTCATTATTTAGTTATTTGAGCTTCGGTAAGTCCAAACTTCTTGATTCTTGCTTTACATTTTTGCATAGCATCGACCAATCGTTTTGTTTCTCACTCTTTTGCTATTCTTTTTTCCAATTTTTGAAAATGCTTCACAACTTTTTCTAGTCTTTTTCCAGACTTTTTTCTTTTCTTATTTGGATTTTGAAACGAATGTTCCGGTTTACCCGATTGATTTCTTGTAGGCATTGCAGTAAAACTAAAAGCTAAAAATGAAAAGCTGAAATAGATAATAATATTCTCAAGTCTCGTATCTCAAATCTAAATTCTCTATTTAACGTATTTTGCAAGGTAAGCAAATGCTTTGTTTGCGTCAGCCATCTTATGCGTATCTTCTTTCTTCTTTACAGCAGATCACTGGTTAGAATAAGCCGCCAACAACTCTTCTGCAAGTCTTTGGTACATAGCAGTGCCTTTTTTTGCTCTACTGTAGTCGATGATCCACTTACAAGCATAAAAAAACCTTTTCTTGTTTGGGACTTCTACTGGTACCTGATAGATCGCTCATCAGATTCTTTTAGATTTGATCATCACGCTTGGAGATGCGTTTTCTATCGCTGATTCTCGTACTGCTTTTGGATTTACATGACCATTTTTTTTGATCTCCTCCAATGTCTTACGAAAAATAGTTCTCGCGATGTTTTTCTTACCATCTTGCATGATATAGTTGATAAACTTCTCAGTTTTATCGTCAGTAGATGGGAGCGAAAACATCTGTGCTTTTTTAAATTTTGCCATTATAATCACTATCTTATAATCTAAAAATCTGTATTTCTAAACATTTATTACTCTAGATTTAGCTCTTTGGTCTCTTGGTGCCATGAAATGATCTTCACTGTCTTCTATCTTCTACAGGATTTGCATCATACACTCATCTCACCACATGATACTTCACACCAGGTAGATCTTTTACTCTTCATCCTCTGATCATCACCACACTATGTTCTTGGAGCGTATGTTTTTCGCCAGGGATATATGCTACCACCTCCTTACCATTGGATAGTCTCACCTTAGCGATCTTTCTCTGAGCTGAGTTAGGTTTTTTTGGTGTGGTTACCGTTACCTTGAGGCACACTCATCTTTTAAATGGTGCCGGTATGTTTACCTGCTTATTATTTTTCAACGTATTGGTACCATACTGCAATGCAGGAGCCTTAGATTTTCTCGTCTTGTTTTTTCTTCATTTTTTTACCAGTTGATTAGTTGTTGGCATAGTATCGAGTGTTTTATAAAAAAAAACTGTGCAACTCTACTACCTATTTCTAGGGATTATTTCGAGTTACTTACTTGATTAGTAATATTACCATACACAAGTTAAGTCAAAATGCAAATACAAAATCGTATATCTCAACAATAACATAAATATTAACAAAAAAACCACCCTCTCGGGTGGTTTGATTGCTTACTAGCATCTCGACTACTCTTGTGTGCTATGCTACCTATGTGTTCATCCTGTCTGAGGGAGGATGCTAGGCAGTACTGGCGTGAGCGTGAGTGGCGAGTTGTGTAGTTTTTCTACTGTCAGGATGAGTCCAAAATCATTGTCGATACTATCCTCTCCTGGATCCAACGTGATAGCACAATGATGCATCTTACCTACTGCCATACTGTCAGGTCACTCACCAGTACTGAGATCCACA
>CALHCH010000088.1 GCA_937930555.1 Candidatus Absconditabacterales bacterium
CACAGATATGAGGACATTTGGGGATGATGTTCTGATAGTTGGGGAGAGCTTTAGGATCAAGATTATCCACCTTGAATCACTTATCTTTTCGATACTTGCTATACGCTTCCGAGTAGTCGCCAAAACGCTCGATATACTCCAGATATTCTCTAAGATCTGCTATGACTTGTGACTGGTATGATTTGAGTTCCATGGTGAATCAGTAAAGAGTAAATTACTCGGATTTTCATAATTTCTTTTCATCACTTTTTAGCTTTCTTTCAATTTTCTTGAGGTCTTTTTCTGGAGGAAGTTCCTCAGGATTGATTCCACGTTTCTCTAAGAAATCTCTTACTCATGCATTATTCTTTATATGCTCATGAGTTATCTGATTTTCTCAATACAGGTTCTTATTTTGCATATTATGATTCGTAACCTCTGTAGCCAAATCTTTCGCTTTTAATGTAACAGTAGGGAGTACATCTGCAAGTGGTCATGATTTTACTCACAACTTATCTTTCATATCTTGAGTTGTATTACCACCAAACAAAACTGTATCTCATTTACTTCTAATTCTACCAATTCATCTCCCATCTACTCATCTTTCAAATGCTAATTCTTGAAAATCTTTTTCAGTGGCTGTGAGTTTTCTTCTAGCTCTCAGTCTTTCCAATTCTTTCATTTTTTCCTCAATGAGTTCTTGTTTTCTGGTCTTCACTGCAAAATATGCCTGAGCAAATGCTATTTCTTGCTTTTTAGAGTCTCAATTTTGAGCAATGATATAACAAGCATAACGAGAGAGATGATAATCGTCAACATACTGCACTGCTCATTTTCATCATATTATCGGTTTGCTGACGTCAGCAAAGTGATCAGAAACCTTATATCCAGCTTCCCTACATGATATTTTTGCTTTCTGAATTACTCATTCGAAATTTCTCCACTGAGCGTATCATAACACATGTTGCAGATCCCTTGCACTTCGAAATTCAGTTCACTCATCTGTTTGTTTGATGTCCTCCAAACTTTGGAGTAGTTTTGTAGTGATTGACGTATCCATAATAAGTGGTATATACTAAAATTGACAAACAAAATCGTAGATAGTATCTGCGAAATTCATTAAGCAGAACATTCGACAGACAGTGTCTGCCCAATTCATTCACTAGCAATTCCCTTTGCTTGAGTGAGCAAGATTTTTACTGAGGCAATAAGAGATGGAGAAAGAGTCATGATTATTATTCTACAATGAGTAAACACTAAGCATCTTCATAAAAAGTACGAATTGCCATAGAATCAACATATGCTGATTTGATTTGCATATTGAAAAGTTGTTTAGCAGTATTTCTTATATTATCAATTTTATCACTAGATATTCATACTTTTCAGTTATGTACAATGCTACATCTATCTTTATATAACTCTCAAAAGTATTTCTTATCCTCATGTGGGAAGAATATCTTGAAGGCATGCTCTAGTCTATTCTTAATATCTGTTTCAGGAGATCAAAGCAATGTTTCAATTACAACTCGATATTGCAAAAATTCAAAAGCACTATTTATTTTTTCTCAATCTTTTAGAAAATTAAGAACTGGTGCTAGAATATGATTTCAAATACTATCTGAAAACAATTTAGCTATATCTCAAATATGTCTTCAACTTCAAATCAAATATCCTTTAAGCCTTTTTTCCAAGAAAGTTAGATAGTATGATAAATTTTGATTGTTTTTACATGATCACTGAATTTTTATGTCGTACTCATTATCTGTGATCTCTATTCATGATGTAAACATTGTATTAGTTAAAGGATTTACATTATGATTATATTTAATTAATCACTCGTACTCTAAAACAAGAATCAATAATTCTATATTCCAAGTTAATTCATGATATATCTTATTCTCTGATCAATTTGCAATTGCTTTAAATTCTAATTTCTGTCAATTTCATTTTATAGTTACTCTTTCATTATCGATCAAGATTGTCTTTATTTTCTTAAGTGGAGATTCTCATAAATATAATTCAAAGTAAATTGTAGATTGATGTGAAGAAAAGAAATCATTAAGTGATTTCAATCATTCCAATACTTGTTTGATTAAATCTTTTTCCTCTAAATTTATCAAAAAATTAAATGGAGAAGAATAAGTAAAAAAACGAACAGTATTGTCTTCGCTATCTCACTGTGATATCGAAATGAGTTGTACAATAAATTTGTGAATATCCTCAGAAGTAATGAATTTCATCTCATCACTTTTTCGTTTATACTTTTTATAGTCACTACTTAACAGTTTATATGAAAAGTTATATAACTCATGTGTTTCTTCCATGTATTTCTCTATACGCTTCCTAGTGGGATGATTTTGAACAGAAGAATATAATCCGTGAGACCTTAAATTCTTCAAATCAAAAAAAGTCTCAACTTTCAGCTTTTCATCTTGATCTTTAGCTGACTTGTATAAGTTGATGAAATGATATATTTTTTTATTTAAATCTAACTTTTTACTCATAAATAAGATTGGCAAACTAAAACCTACTAATATCCCTAGGTATTTTCTTGAAGATGATATTGTGCTTGTGGAGGAAGGTGTCGTCTAAAGCACAAAGATCTGCATAGATCACTCTCTGCTCTACTCAGTCAGTGGGAGTCAAGGTTGCAAGATATGCATGATCGAGAGTGGTAATACCGTCAGGATGGTAGTAAAAATGATACTCAGTCTGGTGTTGAGTTCACAGGATATATCAAGCATCAAGTACTAGACTATCAGATTTGGTTTCTGCATATCGGATATATTCTCTGATCTTCTCGATTCAGATTGCTTCGTTGATCGTGTCTTCATCCAAAAACATTGGTTCTCAGAGTACATAATAATCATACGATCATCATGCTCCCTCTACTGCTTTCTTCTCTTCTCCATATCCATCTATCACACGATTCACTCTCTCAGCTGTAATACTCTCAGCATAGTCTTCCATCTCCACCAAGATAAACTTTCTCTTTCATCAGTCTTGCTTATTGAGATTTAAGACTGCATGAGCTGTTGTTCACGATCAGGCAAAGGAGTCTAAGATAATTCCGTCATTAGAGTTTTGAAATGAAAGTAAGTACTCAATTAAGTTTACAGGCTTTGGGTAATCAAAAGTTGTTCATATAGTTTTTAACATTCAAGAAGTTGATTGAGTACTTCAGAGTCACTGTAAAACACTAATAACATGACTATTTTTTTCTCTTTTTTTAATGACATCAATTCATCAATTTGCAGTAATAATAAACCTTGTTTCTTGTCATTTAGTATCAAGTACAGGCTCAAAATTATTTCTGATAAATTGTTCTAAAAGAGTTTTTGATCATCGTCAACTCTCGATTACAATTGGCTCACTTAATTCAAAATTCTTAATTTCTGAGTCATTATGTATATATGGGAACTTACTAGATTGTTGCTGTATCTTTGAGTTTTGAAGTTCAGATGGAAATCATTTTGGAAGATCAATTTTACTAATAGGATTTTTTGGTCAATTTTTTACTATAGTATTTCTAATTTCAGGTTTCATTAATTTACTATCTTCTCATATATTTGGATCGACTAATTCTGGATGCTCAAAAGTGCTTATATTCTTTGAGTAAACTAGAATATACTCGTGACAACTTTTTATCTTAGCCTGATTATCAAAATTTCAATCAGTCTTCCAAATTAATGACTCGATAAAGTTAGATTTTCAAAAGATTTCAGAACATATTATCTTCAAATTATGAATTTCAGTTTCGTTTATACTCACAAAAATCACTCCATCATCTCTGAGCAATCTATGTAAGAGCTTCAATCTCGGATACATCATACATAGCCATTTATCATGGCGAGAGAGGTCTTCTCATTCTTTTCCAACAACATCTCAGAGTCGTTTCTTGATCTTGGGATGATTTACGTTGTCGTTGTATACTCGTCATTCGTTTCCTGTATTGTATGGTGGATCTATATAGATGCATTTCACTTTTCATTCATATTTTGGCAAAAGCGATTTGAGAGCTTCGAGATTATCTCACTGGATGATCATGTTTCACGATCAGGTAGCTTGTTTTTTGTTTTTTCTGCCATCAGCATATCAGTACTTGTGATCAAGCACTTTGTATGGAACATCCAGATGATGATTGACGACTTTTTCTTTACCTATTCGGTGGAGTGTGGGCATAGATGATCTATAAAGAAATACTAAAAATTTGATTTTCTAATCAGAGAAAGCATCAAATTTTTAGCGCTAATTTCTTTCTTCGTGATATAAGAAAGATTCTGAATAGATAAATGAAATTAGTAACTAGTTTCTTTATAGCTAACTTAGCTGTTGTAGCAACTGAAAGCGACATCGTTATCGATTTTAGAGCAAAAAAGAGAGTGGCAAATTGCCCCTCCCCTTAAATATCAATAATCTTTATCATCTATATCTTCTTCTTTTGCAATCTAATACTATTCCCTATTACAGCAAGATCACTCATTGCCATTGCAGCTCATTCAAATGCTGGATTAAGCAACAATCAAAATGGAAGATAGAATGCTCATGCAGCAAGAGGTATTCAAATAACATTGTATGAGAATGCTCGTGCAAGATTTTGTATGATTGCACTATGAGTCAACTTACTAATTTTCATCGCTTTTAGAAGTTTTCAAATATCTCCATGAAGCAATGTCATATCAGCAGACTCGATTGCTATATCAGTTCCAGTACTCATTGCTATTCATACATCTGCCTGAGCAAGTGCTGGAGCATCGTTAATACCATCACCAACCATAACTACAAAGTCATCATTTTTGATTGCTTGATTTTTTTTCTCATCTTCACAACATCAATCATTGCAAGAATCATTCTGTCATGGAGAAATCTTTTTGCTA
>CALHCH010000089.1 GCA_937930555.1 Candidatus Absconditabacterales bacterium
GATGGTATTGGTAGCACCACTCACAGCTGGTCCGTGATCTGCTAGCAGTATCAGTATACTATCGATAAATCTCAACGCATAGTCTGGTAATTCTTTTTGTAACCAGAGATGTCAAATCACATTGGACACACTCCCCTGCTGCACAAAATCTGAGATATTGATACCATTATATTGCAACTCATCACCTCTTTCATCAGCAATAGTTGAGGTGAAGTTTGTTTTTCTTCTCCCACGCAGGACTGACATCTTGCGTTCTAGCTCGGTCGTATCTACCTCAGTATATCCTATACCATGCTCATCTGCTACCTGCTGTATCAAATCCCCAAATCCATCAAAATTAGAAGGAACAAAAGCACCAGCTTCGCGAAGGTAGGTATTTTTGTGACTTGCTGTCTCCTCCTCACTATTTGCTTTGGCTCACGCATGACCAAACTGTACTTCCGTCTTCATTTTTTCTGCTGACTCGCCGATACATCGTGCAACGACTGGCTTGGTGATCTCACCAGAGGTGATCATATCAGCTATCTGCATCTCGATACGATTGCCTACTTCTCACAGGAGTACGATCATCTTGATATCGTCTTGTGACTCTAGGTATTGGATCACAGGCACAAACGGCATCATAGGAAATCTATCACCTCATATCTGAAATGCACTATGCACTCCATCACTACGACTACTCACGATACGGCAGAGCTCATTCATCATACCACCTGATTTGGTCACGATACCTACTGACCCTGGAGTGGTGAGTCTAGATTTGAGTATATTGTCTAGTGATCATCCAGTATGTCCGATACGAAATACTCCAGACAGCATAGCTCCCACAATCGATGGCCCAAACAACTCTACATCTTTGTCTTGAGATAGAGAAATCAGCTCTCTCGTCTCCCTCTCTGCTACTCACTCTGCTATGGTAAATATATGCTTAAATTTTTCTGATGCGATAGCTTCTTTGTTTACTGCTGTACAGCTACGAAACGAAGCGAGATTGATCAATGTATCCACATTTGGAAATTGATCAACCTGATCCCAGCTATGGATGGTCGGGATAAACATCTCCGTATCACCAAAAAATACCTTATACTTTTTTCCTGATTTTTGTGAGCTAAAAACCGCTCTCACACTAGGCGATCTCCCGCATAGATAGTCGTAGTCTAGCATGTTTTGAACGATTCCTATATGGGTACCGTGTAGTATTGCTTCAGAGCTTGGTGTAAAATCCATATGTTATAACTACTAAATGAGTAAAGAAATTATACTATTTGTTCCATAAAATTTGTCATATCAACCTCACCACCCGCTACATCGTACTCCAAGCCATGTTTTTCACAAAAACTTTGCATCAAACTCAATCATTCTATATCATTCACTCATCCACGTCTGATTATAATCTTGATATTTTGAGCCTTGATCTTATCTACCCTGTCTTCCAATGCATCTACAAATGCTTGTCATACAACATCTATTCTAGTAAAGTTCGCAATTGGTCATAGATAGCATAAGTATTTTTTACCATTTGATGTACTTTTGTACAACATATCAAAAAGTCATTGTATGTATGCTCTATTATGTCGATAATTTGGATTACCCGATAATTCTCCATAGTTTATCACCTCGTCCATCAATCACATATCAGAAAATTTGTCCATAATTGCAACACTAGCTCATCCACTTCATAGCAACAATCCAATTCTTCAATTTGGATGTAGAGTTGTAAATTTCAAACTTGCTCAAGTCTCCGCATCCATACTTTCAACTTGCAACTCAAATTCACTACTCTCAGCTCCAAAAGCCTTGACCCAAGACACATGTTTCCAGTTTCTTTGTTTCCATTCTTCACAGGTATCTACCCTCGCTACCATATCCAAACACACGACATTACTCCCCTCTCCTAGCGAAGCGTTTGGGACAAGGTGAATGACGGAGTCAGAGGAGGTGCCCTGGGGTAGAGGGGTTGGGGGTGAGGGTATTACAAATGGATTGACCTCTAGATAGGCAAATCACTGATCTACAAAAAAACTATAAAAACGCATCACAAAATCCTGAACTGCAGTGTTGGTGATACCGAGCTGCGTGACACTCTCGATATCCAATAACGATCCCACTGGGACTTTGATCTCACTCACACTGTCTCGATTTTCTTCTACCTCTACCCCTCACTCAGTGGAGAAATATATGATATCATTATCTCTGTCTGTTTTGATGGCGATATACCACTCATCATCGTGAGGCACAAACTGCTCTACCAAAAACGTATCCAGCACTCACTCCGTGCCATCTATATCCATAGTCTGCTGCCATCTCTCTTGTATCCAAGATATCACGCCTGCAGCATCGAGCTTGACTCACACGAGTCCATACTTCCCTCTTTTGCCAAACAACTGATCCGGCTTGACCACAAATTGCTCTATCCCTGTCTCAGCGAGACGTGACGAGAGACTATCTAGCTCATCCTGCGATGAGACCAACACTCACTGATATGATATACCACTATATGCCGACCACAAGGTCTTGGCGTCATATTCTCTGATTGCTCTTTGTGACATATTACTACTACAAACTAAATCCTAACAAGGTCTTGAGTGTAAAAAAAACCTCTCCCACATCAAGGAGAGCTTGTTGACTTTGGATATGACATATACTACATATGATAATTGATAATCACGGCTATATACAGCACTACACATCTTTTTCTTATTTCTTAAGTCTTGATTCTTTTTTTACTCCTCAATCATCTCATAGCTCACCTTTACCTTCTGTATTGCATCACCAGCTTTGTTTACTCTCAGTACTTCTAGCTTGATATCACCAAACTGTATGGTATCTCATTTTTTGGCAAAATCTTTGAGGACTTCCAAGAAGATATAGCTTACCGTATCTTCCTCTGATATATCATCATACTCTTCTGGGATCTGATATCCTGATATGGCAAGGATATCTATCACATCTCTGAGGATAGTATCTCACTGCACTCTAGCGGTAGTAGCGTCTATCTTGACGATCTCAGCGTCCTCTCGTCCGTCTGACTCATCCCTGATCGCTCACACCAGATCCTCCAGTATATCCTCAAACGTCACAAACCCAGCCGTCCCACCAAACTCGTCTATCACAATCGCAAAATGTCGACCGTGTTTTTTCATATTCATAAATACATCAAAAATACTGGCCGTGATCGGTACTTTTGCTATGGTCTTGAGATTAAACGATTTGAGGGTTCTTTTGAGATTTTCTGGTTTTTGAGTGAGTTCTAGTACATCTCTGAGCGTGATGAGTCACACAATCTGATCTTTGTCTTCACGGTATATAGGCAATCTAGAATGAGTGTTGGCTAGTATCTCGTCTTTTGCTTGTTCGAGAGTAAGTAGCTCTGATACTGCTATAAGATTGGTCCTATGCTGAAACACCGACTCCACATCCCTGTCACTAAACTCCAAAAAATTGTGTATAATCAGAGATTCAGTCTTGGTAAAAATACCAGACTTCATCCCTTCTTCCACAAATATATCCACATCTTCTTTGGAGACGGTATTGTCATTGGCTCATACTAGACGCTTGAGTGCATAGATGATCTGCTCCAATACCCATACCAATGGAAACAAAAGCCAAGTAATCAACTGTATAAATGGCGCCACAAACATCCCAAACTTGAGAGCAAACTCTGCAGCAAATACCTTGGGGATGATCTCTCCAAAAAATAAGATCAAAAACGTAATAGATACTGAGATAAGCAAAAATCCTGCAGCTCATCCTATAGCAAGCTTGGCAAGCAGCGTATCTCATAACGTAGAAGCATAGATAGAAAGTGCTACATTTACGAGATTGTTTCCGATTAGGATAGCTATCAGCGTCCTCTCGCTTTTTTCTCTGAGTGCGAGGAGAAGTTTGGATGTACCAGGATTTTTGATATTTTCTGTGATGTACTTTTTGATCTTGTACATCGGGACTCACATGATCGCCAGCTCTGATGAGCTAAACAATGCAGAAAGTATAAGTAATACGACAATAATAAGTCAGGGTCACATATAGGTAAATCTCTAAGGTAAAAAGTGAAAGTAAGTCGAGTATAGTGATATAATTATAAAAATACAGAAATCCTCATTCCTAATTCTTTTTTCCTCTCTCCATATTTATCCCAATTTCAACTGCTCATAATTCTCTTTGTAATACATTCTACATTTTTTCAAAATCACTTTCACTTTATCGATATCAGCAAGATCTTTTTTGGAGATATTGAGCTTGAGAGAAAAGAATCCATAAAACTCATTTTGCTTAAACTTTTTGAGTAGTGTTGGGATTTTGAATACACCATCTCAGAGTGGAAGGTGTTTTTGACCTCATTTGCCTACATCCGAAAGATATACTACACTCAAAAACGGTATAAAATTTGATATCTTTTTCATAAACTGATAATCGAGAATTTCCTCTTCTACATGTGCAATATCCAGCGCCAGATACATGCGATATTTTTTGATGATTTCCACAATACTAGAAAAATAATATTTTGGAATTACTCACAAGATATTTTTGTCTTCAGGATTGATGATAGAAAATTTGACGGTCTTATTGTGAGCCTTATAGCTCGGAAGATTTGATTTCAAAAATCTAAATGAGGTGATATTCATAATGCTTGGAGCATTGATCGAGACAACCTCAGCACCTAGCTCCTTACCTAGATCTACAGCCTGATTCATTTCTTTGATATTTGCCTTGTCTGAGATCTGCACGACCTTGACTGGCATGTCATATTTTTTGCTCAGATCTAGTACATACTCTGTATGCCAAGCATCAAAATTTTTCCACATAGCGAGATCTATCCCGTCAAAATTGAGTTCTCTAGCGGTATCAAAAATAAGATCCAGACCGTATCCAGAAAGCGTATCAGTACTCAACAACAACTGTGCTTTATTTACATCTTTTTTGCTAGCCATAGATTCACCACACAAATTAAATAGTCTTTAACTACTCAATTGTACTGAAATCACTCACATCTGTCAAATTTATACCAACTCCAAAACATATCACGTTTTTTTTACTTTGCATCCATAGATCTCTCAGAGCTTATCTACCACAGCACCTGCGTCGTATCTAGGGTCTTGAGGAGATTTGTAATATCGGGTATGCTGGTCTATGAGGGTGATATCAGTCAGATGCATCCAATCCTGAAACATCTGCGAATAGGTACATACCAAAGAATTTTTCTTCCCATTGCGCAATCACCAAAAAACCTCTGCCTTTTGTTTTTTGGTACTCTGAGAATGCAACAACAAAAATCATTCATTCTCGATATCTATATTTTTATCGTTTTGGAGTGACCAGACGTTGGGATAGATTATCAGCGACTGAGATGGTATATCCGATTTTTTTACTTTTTTTGCTAGTCTTCTTTTGGCTACCTCTTCTGGATCTGCGAGATATAGTGGGATTGCTTTTTTGTATGCACAAAATCGATGATGCGTAAATCGGTGTAGCATCTGCAAGGACTGCTCCGAGAGGAGTCATTTTTGTATCATGATGATCTCAGCGTCTTGGAGTTTGGGTTCGATGTATTTGGTATACTGCTCTACTCGACTCAGTGACTCTCATAGACATAGCACATATCCATATCCCACCGCCTCAAAAAAGTCTCAAGCAACCGTATCTGCTACATATGCCTGAGCTATCCTATCGTGACCATAATATCTATCAAAAAAATAGTAGTACATAGCATCAAGCGACTAGAATCTATCATATACATCTCATCTTTCTTGTATCTTAATAACTACAAATGTAGTTTCTTGTTTTTTCAAAATTATCCTCACCTGACCAATACGTACTTTGTATAGATTTTCGGTCCCAACAAGTTTTTGTATATCGTAGCTACCTATATCTCATAATTCCAATGCATGTAAAAATTTTCATATCTGCTTGGAATATCTACTTTTGCGAGCATATTTAAGCCATCTTTTCACCATACTCTTGCTCATATGAAGATAAAAGCTCTGTCGCAGACATGCCTGATTCTCCAAAATCCACCACAGTCTTTCGATCGCTATCAGAAAAAGTAATCTCCTTTTCTTCTACAAATCTCTTGAGATAGTTGTTCATCACGATATTGAACGTAAGACCCATACTCTTGGCCAATTTTGTAGCCTGATCTTTGAGGTCTTTTTCTACTCTGATGGTAGTAGTGACAGTCGCCATAGTATATAATAAAATAAAAAAGATAGCATTTGTATTATATATAATTTCTTTTGCATTGCAAATGTAATACATATAACACACCTTACATTAGAGCGAAAATCCAATCTTCTGATACACATCTTGTATCTTTTTGCTCGCTATCTCATTGGCTTTTGGTGCGTTCTTTGTGAGTATATCTATGACGTGCTCATCTGATATGGTGTGAAAGTTGTCACGGATAGGTCAGATAAAATCTATTACTCTCTCTATCATTTCTGCCTTAACCTCTCCAAAAGAAAGTCACCCATCAGTATATCTTTTGCGCAATACTACATCTTCTTTTGATGTGAGAAACAGTTTAAAAATCTTGTATACATTACACTCGTCAGGATCTTTGGGCTCGTGGATAGCGATTGCTGCTGTCGGGATTTTCTTAATTTTTTTGGTCAGCTCTTGATCGGTATCTAGGAGTCAGATGTAGTTATTCTTTGATTTGGACATCTTGCGTCCATCCGTGCCAGGTATCACACCGATCTCCTCACCGATCACAGGCTCAGGCAGCACAAACATCTCCCCAAACACATGATTGAACTTACCAGCCACATCTCTAGCGTATTCTACGTGCTGTTTTTGGTCTTTGCCAGTCGGGACATGCGTCGCATCATACAACAATATATCAGCCGCCATCAGCATAGGATAGGTAAACAATCCTACCGGTATCTCATTGGCTTTTTGTTTGCCGACTTTGTCTTTGTAAGCATGCATACGCTCCATAAAACCCATATGTGTATAACAATTGAATACCCAAGCAAGCTGCGCATGTCCGGGTACATCAGCCTGATTGTAGATAAACACTCTCTCCGTATCTACTCCACACGCGAGGTAGAGCTTGAGCGTATTAAGAGTGTTTTGTCTTAGCGATCCGTCTTGCACAGTGGTCAGACTATGCATATTGGCCACAAACAAAAATACCTCAGCATCGGGATGCTTGTCTCACATATCCATCAATGGCTTCACGGCTCCAAAATAATTCCCGATATGAAATTGATCAGAGGTCACTTGCAGTCAGGTCAGGATTCTTTGCATCAAAACAAAAACGATATAAACATCAAGTATATATCGTTCCTGAGCGTGTTTGCAATTTGGAAAATAGCTGATTTCAAAATATTCTTTTGCAAAAAAACATAAAATTAATATAATTTATTATATACAAAACTTTTATTAATTATATACATATGACATATACACTAAAGATGTATAATGCATGACAGATAACATTGCCAAAACGTTGGAGATCTCAGTATGATACTGAGCATTTTGTAGCAATAGAAAACGAAGATGGCTCTCTCATAATAAAACCAATGACTCTACAAAAAAAAGATAATTCAGTGTATTACGAAAATGAAGATTGATTTGGGGTGTATTTTCCAGATGGTGTCCCTGCACAAGATTTGCTGATGGAAATAGAAAAACTCAACTATGACAACTAAGATAGAAAAAGTGCTACGCAAACTAGATCAAAAACAAAGAGAGATCATCATATGAATAATGAAAGATGTAGCGACTGGAAAATACAAAAAACATAATCCTACTAAGCTAGTAGGATACAAGCATAGATATAGGATTAGAAAATGAAAAATACGTATTGTGTACGATATAGACCCAGATACCAATACTCCACTCATTATAGATGTTGCACACAGATCTCATGTATACAAAACATTGTAGTAAATAGACACAATTCGAATCTAGCTACCCATACTCTCTCACCCCTCTATTTACAATCTCCAGATATCTTTCTGCACTTACATTTCCTACTTTCTGATTAGCATTCATCTGCTTATTGGTCAAAAAATCTCCAGCTCCTCTCGCTCACAAAAAATGAACCAACGAGAGCAATTCCACATCGCTGTATGAGGTATTTTTGTGAGTCTTTTTTAATTTTTTTAGACCTGGGATGAGTGTGGTGCGGATGTGATGATCCATATATATCTCCTGATACTCAGGTGTAGTGAGGAAGTCTTGGTGACTTGTCGCTCCAGTCACACGTACAATATCATCTCGAAAATATCTAGGGAGAAATTGGTATCTCCCAAGTGCAGAGGTGCGAGGATTGTAGGCGAGGTAATTGTCACGCTTAGATTCTACTAGATGAAGTCCATAACAAAAAGCGTTTCTATCTATTGATCCAGCTATGATATGAGTTTTTCGTTGTATATTTCATGTAGATTTTTTGGATGAGGTAGTTGTGTGATCTGTATTTCCAGATATCTTACGTCGAGCAGTACCAAAAACGTATACTACAGTCAGTATCGTCAATCGAATATTGTTACTTTTTTTGGTTTTCATCAATTAATGAGCAAGACTAGAATGCATCCAAATCAATGTTTTTGTCAGTATCTGAAGGTGTAGTTGGCGTCTCAGACGTCTCATGTGAGCTCACCACAGCTGATCAAGAGAGTTTTTGCTCAAAAGATGAATGCTGCAAATTCTTCTTTCACAATTTTGGATATTTGCGTCACTGCTGACGCTGCTGGATTTGTCTATGATAGTAGCTATTTTTTTCTTGATCAGCTAGCTTTTGCTGAGAAGTCATGTTGTTTTTTTGGAGTGTAGAGGTCTTCAATTCTTCGACAGATTGGTGATCTAGCTGTCTTCTTTTTTCTTTTTGTTCTATAGAGTCATATGTAGGTGGGGTAGTTATTTTCTTTATTTCATCGTCTATACTATTGTGTTCAGTCTTGGGAGTATTAGGTTGTTTGCTAACATCTAATAGAGACTCAACCAAATATTCTTCATGTGATACTGATGCGCTTCAAGGTGCTGATGAAGTCGCAGCTACTGCAGTAGTCGGGACAGCTCGAGGTGATGTTGGTGTGGTCATGGTGTCTACATTTATATCTGTGGATTGTTTGCGATCTGTAGGAGCGGATTCACCTAGACTCGCTCTCACAAATTCACGAAACAACGGATGCGGATCCAAAAATGCTGACTCAAACTCAGGATGAGCCTGTGTCGCCACAAAATATGGATGACTCGTATACTCTACAAACTCTACCAATCTCCTGTCTGGAGAGCAACCACTGAGTTTAAAATTTCCTATACGAGAGAGCTCCTCGTGATATCTCTCACTGACCTCATATCTATGTCTATGACGTTCTGTGACTTTATTGTGACCATATGCTCTGGCTACCTTGGAGGTAGGATCTAGGATGGCTTCGTAGTGACCTAGACGCATCGTACCTCATTTGTGAGATATATCCTGCTGGCTCTCCATCAGATCTATCACTAGATGTGTAGATGTAGGATCAAACTCAGCTGAGTGTGCATCTGTATGTCAGAGGACGTTTCTCGCGTATTCTATCACTGCCACCTGCAGACCCAGACATATACCCAGATATGGCACTTTGTGCTCTCTACAGTATTTGGCTACGGTGATCATACCCTCCACTCCTCTCTCACCAAATCCTCCAGGCACGATTAGTCCCTGGATAGTATGCTCAGCAAAAAAGTCTGCTATATAATGCTCTCCTTGCTCCTGTACTGCTACGGTATCTAGTCGGTGGATATGTGTCTTGGCGTTGAAGTGTACTCATGCGTGCAATGTCGCCTCTATCACGCTCAGATAGCACTCATCTAGCTCGGTGTATTTGCCTGCTATACATATGTTGAGTTCTTTTTTTGGATCTAATAGCACATCTACTCTCTGCTTCCATTCTAAAAATTTTGGGGGCATATATGATCGACCAAACGACTCCTGGATCTGCTGATCAAATCACTGGGACTCAAAATCAACCGGCACCTGATATATGGTAGCTCTATCAGGACAATGTATACAATGAGACTCTGGTATGCCACATAGCTTGGAGATCTTGGTGGTCGGGATATCGGTGACATCACTCGGAGTCCTAGTCACCACAAAATCAGGAATAATCCCGATTTCTCTCAATTTTTGTATACTATGTTGGAGAGGCTTGGTTTTTATTTCACCATTGTAGCTATGGCGTACTAGTGGCGCCACATGCACAAACTGTACCACATCATCAGCTGATGTATCCAACTGTCTCACTGCTTCATAAAAATGAGGCCCCTCTATATCACCCACTGTCCCTCATATCTCTATCACTACTACCGCCTTGTCGCCATCCTGCGTAGCTAGCTTGTCGCCTACAGCTTGTATCCTATGTATCACCTCATCCACGATATGTGGCACGACCTGCACCGTCTGTCCCAGATAGTCACCTTTGCGTTCTTTGGTGATGACGGACTGGTATATCTGACCGGTCGTGATAGAATTTTCAAACATCACCTGCTGATCCAAAAATCTCTCATAGTGACCAAAATCCAAGTCCACCTCGCCACCATCGTGAGTCACAAAACATTCACCGTGCTCATAGGGCGACATCGTCCCAGCATCCATCTGGATATACGGATCACACTTGATGATCTCGACCCTATAGCCACTATGCTTGAGGAGACTCCCGATAGACGCAGACACGATCCCCTTTCCGATACCAGACATCACTCCACCAGTCACGACGATATATTTCATAGCCAAATTCAAAAATAACTAAAAAATCGACATGCTTCCACTAATTGACTTATATGTATAGATATGGTTTGGGATTGCGAGAGGAGATTGGTGGAAAAGTTTTTTGAGTATAAAAAAAGTCCCCTATCAATACTGACTCGGGGACACATAATTGTAGATTTTTGCACCTAGGTTACCATCTTAGGAAGAACTGGACCTTGGATGCATCAATCTGATTCCTAACTACTTTTTTTGTGGATAAACCACCAAAAGTTTTATTGATATCACTATCTTTGGTCTCTGTTGAGATATTGGAAGAAAGAATGAGCTGCTGCGTTGCTACTTGAGGAGCGAGTCCCTGGGCTATTGCAGTTTGCATATTTTCTGTTGATTCCGTTAAGCTTAGCTCGCTTGAAGATAAGTTAGTGATAAATAAAGTAGGAACACCGAATAGAAGCAAAAAGATTAGTTGCATAATATATAATTTGGTGCCCAAACCTTATAAGCAACTCTCTCTCTAAGTCAACACTTTTTACGAATTTTTTACTCTATTGCCAAAACCTTCTCCATACCATACATTACCCACGATTAGACGATACTCAGCACTCCCAATATCACCGCCTGCACGACATACAATTCCAGACTATGTTTGGATATCCAGACGAGAGTAGCTTGGATTTTTGTATTATTGGGGATGAGTGGAGTATTGGAGCGGGTGATGGCTAGTAGGCATCCTAGGAGGAGGACTCCTACCAGTCATATCCATATCAGCATATCATCACCCAGTCATAGTCGCTGCTGAGATCGGAGCATCTGTATCATCACCGCTCACAGTATCACTAGTCATATCGGCATCGTCGCACCATATCCTCTCGCTCGATACCCCACCAACCCAAACACCACACTCATCGACCCATACTCCACTCGCTGCTGTGTCTGACTAGCATACACCACAGCGATCACACACAGGAGTATCTCTGGATACAGATGATGCTGACGCTGGACTCGTCACAATATCACTCTCGTAGTAGCTATACCAAGCAATATATTTGCATACCAAAAATCTATATATCATTGTGATGCAGCAATCCACAATCAGATCTGAAACACAATCCCCCATATCCATAGGCTAGGTCTGGAGCGATAGGAGCGATTGTATCATACCAAAAACAAAAATATCGGAAAAGCGATGCGACCCACAATACGAAGTATCTCTACATCAGGGTACCACAAAAATCCCACATGATCCACAATCATAGCGACCAGTGCGAATACCTTGAGATAATCATACAGATTTGGTCTGAGCATTAGTCACAAGATAGTGGAACTACAAAAAAACTCAACCCCTAAGACGCGGTATTGGAGATTTTTCTGTTATACAAAAAGGACGCGGCAAGCCGACGTCCCTACAATATAATTTTCCTAATTCTTTTTTCCTAATTCTTTTTTCTATTTTACTCTACTACCAAGTTACCTACCATACCTTGTGCGCGGTGATTGCCTACACTACAATAATACTCAAATGTACCCAGCGTATCAGCTACAAATGTAACACTCGTCACACCATCAGCACTCGTCACTACTGCAGTCGCAGCATCAAACTCATCTATTTTCCAATCATGCGTTCATTCAGTGCTTTCAAAGTTGATAGTAACAGTATCTCACAATGAGACATAGATGTTTTGTTCTGAAAACGAGAAGTTACTTCCTGTTACGTCCACTTGTATAGAAGCTCAACTTGACTCAGACATTGTATCATCGTCATCCATTTGATCCATACTTGATGCATCATTTGCATTATCCATGTCATCCATATTGTCCATATCATCATCTTGCATATCGTCCATATCATTTTGATCCATCATATCATCACTATGGTCCATGTCGTCATCGCTGTGAGTCTCTTGCATAGTAGGTGCAGTCATAGCTGCCTCTTCCATCATTGCGATTTTGATAGCTAGCTGTTCTCTTTCTCTCGCTATCACGAGATCTATCGTATCATAGATCCACTCTAGCACATAGTACACTCTTCCATTGCTGTTAAGTGTAGGTAGGATCTCCACGATTTTGTTTGCTATACCCACGAGTCTATTTGGGTCGTTGTTGCCCATAGTATTGATTTTGATAGCCAGATCATCCATCAGCTCCACATCAGCATCGGACGGACTATACATACCCATCACAGATCCAAACATAAGTACACTAGAAAGCAATCAAACAAGAATTTTTTTCATACCAACAAAGTAACTAATAAAAATATCTACCCACTGTATAGCCAAATACCCAAATCATTGCAAGGGCTAATAGGTGGCGACCCACACAACTAATCACAACACAAAAAATCAAAAATTAGGTAGCATCACGAGAGAGTACCAACACACGTCTCGCCCCATCATGCATGGGTCACTGCGGTACAGGCACAAAATCATGCAACGCATCCATAATCACCTCAGTACGATATCTAAAAAAAGCCCCATGTTTGGTCCCTACATCGTGGACGATAAAATGATCTGCATCATATCATACAAGTGTCATCATATGATATCTAGGCCCTCCGTTGCTATAGTATGGATTTTTTAGCATCTTGCCTGCAAATGGAGCAACTATTGGGTGTCAGGCGGCGAGCTCCTCACGCAGCTGATCAGAGGTGGGATTGTCCAATATAGTAGTGGTACCTATACCATAGTATGCATCGTACATCTCTTGAGTCTGAGTCACGGTTGTATCTACATAACTCCCAAACATTGTATTTTGCAATGCGACTAGATTGAGTATCTCTTGCGTAAATTGCTCCCTAGTGAGCGACTTATGAGTTAGTCGATAGGCTGGGAGGATGATACTCGCTTCCTCACAGGCATCTTGTCGAGGTTGATTTCGATCTCCATCTGGCGCCTGTGACCAAAACGTAAGATCCAATTGCACCGATTCTGGCAATATTTTTGGAGATGTTTTTTTTACATCTACCACACCAATTTCTTGCATCACCTCTTCATTTTTTGTGTCAGCTTTAGTTTTATGCACTACAGCATCCTTTTGATCTAGATAGTCCGATGGGTCAAATACTATTTTATTTTTGGTCTCAGGTGTTTTTTGAGTATCTATGTTGTTTGTAGTGTTCAGACTGTTTGGTGGCTCCACAGCAGTGGATGGTGGAGACTCTGGCAAGATGAGATCAAACTCTACTGGCTTATCTACCTCAGGTATATCTCTAGATGACTGAGGTAGCAACACATATCCAGCAAGTATCGCTCATCACAAAAACAACGATAACACACTCCATCCCAATATCAATTCCTTGTCCATAGACATACCTAGACTATACCAAATCTTGGTTGAATTTGTAGTGTGTTTCACTAGCTTGAAGTCAGTCTTTATCAATCACGACACTATGCGAAAAGCTCTCCTCATCATATGTATACTCCTCCTAGCTGCTCGACATATCCGAGGACGATATGTCACTCACAATATCGAGACGCCACCTGGTGAGAGCACTATGATGTGAGATATTGAGATCCGTACTATGCCATCTGTACTCGTGGCATCGGTGTTGGTGCCTGGTGATGAGATCAGCTCACCCAACAATGCGTTTAGTCAGTTGGCAGGGTTTATATTTGGAGACAATGTGTCTCGTGACAAGATCGAGATGACCGCACCTGTCACCAGCAAAAAAATCAAAAATAATGAAAAAATCGAAATGACTGCTCCCGTCACGTCCAAAGTCAGTGGGGAGATGACGGAGGTATCGTTTGTGATGCCGAGCAAATGGACGAAAGACACACTACCTATACCCAACAACAATAATATCACCATCTCACAAACGCAGCCCAAAAAGCTTGCAGTACGAACATTTGGTGGCTATGCTACCTCAGCCAATATAACCAAAGAAAAAGAAAAGTTTGTCCAAGCATTGGTCGAAAACAATATCTCACGATCTGGTGAGATGACCCTCGCTCAGTACAATGATCCCCTCACTCCAGCCTGGATGAGAACCAATGAGTGGTGGGTGGAGATAGAGTAATATTTCTGGATAAACAAAAAGCCAGTACCTGCAATTCAGGGACTGGCTTTATTTTTTGGTGGAAATTTGATTTCCAAATCTTTACTGATATACAGCAATTTCTTTTGGCAAATTTGAAATCCTGTATTGTAAGCGTTACAAAGCTGTTCATCTACAGATCGATAGTGTATATCGCCCACTTTATACAAAGGTATCTTTTGGTCATCAATACGTAATACCAAATTAGCCCAAAAAGATGATAATTTACCATCTTCAAGTCGATAGACGTAGTGCACATAGTCACAATCCTCATCTACAATTGGATTTCCAAAAAGGAACTTTTCTTCATACTGTTTGATCTGATAACGAAATGCAACGTAGATATCAAAGATATTTAAACTCCTATCTACATGATGGATTTCTGTCACTCTTTGACCAGCATCATCTTGCCCTATCAGGAGATAATGGCTTGAGCATACAGCATAGATCTTACAAGAGTCCAGCCTAACATCATTAAACTTGCCTACTCTACCCATAGGCAGCTGCTCCCTATCATCCAGATCAATATAGTAATCCAGAGAATCGATCCGATGATATACGTGAGACTCTACTCCCATACTCGGAAGTAGAGAGTCGAGATTTTGCTCTTTAGAGATACTTTTCCACACAGTGCAACTTGAAGAAAATCCAGTTACTACAATAAAGAGTACAATAATTTTCATAATATTTTTTGTTTTGGTTAGCAATTTTATTTGTAGATGACACAAAAAATATGTCTTCACAAAATATATAAAACATATTGTATATTACAAGTCAATAATCAAAAAACGAGAGTGTACCACTCTCGTCCTCTATTCTAAACTCTGTATCCTCTATTCTGCATTCTCTATTCTACTCTATTATAGTTCACTATCTATTTTCCACAATACCTCCAACAGGAAGGCATAATTTCTCAATACAGGACTTCATTGCACAAAGCTAGATACAGCAAGTGTATAATTAATCTCATCGATTTTTTCGCTTACTTTTGAGATTACCATATCTTGATCGTCTGCACTTGCTGTATCCAATCGCTTACTAATGATTGATTCTATAAGCTGCTCGTGTGATGACTTGAGATACACAAACTCAAACGCTACACATGTTGCTCTCTCTTGCTGAAAACAAGCTTTTTTGGTACAAGCTCAAAGCATACTATTGGTAACAGTGCAGTTGTTGCATCCATCATATCGACTAGTACAAAAATTGGGTGCATCTATGATATTGAGAGGGTTTGGATTGTCTACACAAAACCCATCATAGGCTCTACTCACCCCAGCTGCTTGCATATCACAGATATCACCATACGATATACCATCCACCCCACATACTGGACCGCTATATCCTCTATCGCATACATCAGGATCACCAAACTCACACTCACCAGCATATGCTATATCTACACCATCACACTCTGCGACACAGCGATTGCTATATGTCTGGCCATCTACTCCACACTGTGGATCATACTCCATCGTACAGATACACATATCTGACTCTGACTGCTCATCTACGATTTCCTGATATGGACAGCTGCTACATAGCCCACCACTGAGTGTCTCTCCGTCATTGGATAGTATAGTATATGATCATCCTACCTCCATATCTGCACAAGCTCCTCATCGAGTACAATTGATATTGCTTACCTCACGAGTGAGTATAAGCGTTTCTAAATCAGTTCACTTGAGTACCCTATCTACCGAGATAGTATATGTATACGTCCCAGGCGTTGCATTACCTCATTGCTGAGCACAAAACTCTTCGTCATAGTCACTTGATACATACTGCACATCTTCGATCGTACCTTCGACCACGATCATCGCATCACCTAGCTGATCCTCAAAACTAGGAAAACTCGCACAACTCAAACCATATGCAGTACTACTCACAAATAGAAATCAAATAATTCACAAAAATAATTTCTTCATCGATAAGAAGTATAATAAAAGTTAGTATCGTATAGTGTACGATTGGGTTGTTTTTTGGTGACAAGACGCGATTATAAAACAATAAATAGCAAGATTACATATCTGGCATATGATAAAAAAACTCCTCTCTCACGATCTTCCCATCTGCGACCTTATATACTGCTAGCTCAGTCTCGGTCATCCTAGGAGCACCCTTGTAGGTGATATCCATCGTATATGTCACAGCAAAATAATCATCAGCGATGATTGGTTCGCTGACGGTGATACCGTGAAATTCTTCTAGCATATCTCATCGTATTTCTGATTTCTTTTGGATTCCATCGAGTCAGACTGCATCTGGTGAGTCAGGATTGTTTACTTCTACGCTCACAATGTCTGAGGAGTAGAGTTCTTCGTGAGCTTGTGAATCTTTTCATTCCCTCACTAGTTCTACTAGTCTGTGTGCGATCTCTGATATGGTCATAGTATGTAGTATATAGATAAAACAATTATTTGTAAATGTCTCATCTTCATCAAGCATCCCAAAAGTATATCACTATCTCATTTTCAATGATATAGAATTTGAATCTAAATTGTCATACTCTCAATCTATATGATCATTTATCCAATCATTGAAGTGGTTTGATATCTAGCGATGGATCCAAAGGATTGTCCATCATGATTTTTACTTTAGCAAAAAATCTATTACTTAACTGAGTATGCTTGCTCAAAAACTTGATCACTTGTTTCGAATATTTGATCTCATATTTATGCATTCTCTTTTACAAAATCCAAAAAATCCTCAGCAGAATCTACAGAATCTGGCATGCTAATCACATCTCAATTTTTGTATGCCTCCATAGCTTCTTTATGCGTTGTGATGATATCACTTTCTACTCTGACTTCAGGAGTATCTTGCAAGATTTGATGCAATACTGGTATCATAGAGATAAAGTTTTCTTTGGTAAGAGTGAGAGTCATTGTCTCAAAAAAGATAAACAATATATGTATGATAAAAAAAAGGGAAAATTCAAGCCTTAAGTAAGTAAGCTACACACTCCTCAACATCCCAATCACCTGCTGAAAATACTCCACATATCAAGTATCCAATCACATCTCAGCGAAGTCCTGCTCTACCCCATCCAGCAATACCCCAATCTGCCTCTGCACATGCTCCTGTATATGGTAGGTCTCAAACAAGGTCTGCAATCTCTGCATACTCTGCTCATCTAGCTTAGCACCTCTAGCTGATCGTAGTGTGTGGAAATCTGTCTCCGAAAAATGTTCGTGACAAGCTTGCATCACGACAGTCTGATTTCATTCTTGGATATCGGACATTTTTGTTTTTCATTCTTTGTTGGGTATCCAGTCCAAGAGATCATCTCTCATCTGAAACGCGACTCCTATCTTTTTACCAAGTTTGCTTACAAGCTCCAAATCTTCACATCCAGCTAGCGATGCACCGATCATTATCGGTTTTTGGAATGTGTACTGTCCTGATTTGAGATGGTCTTTGGTGGCTATCTGCTCCGAAGTCTTGAGCTGGACAGTATGGCTAAAATCAATATCTAGCATCTGTCCTATCACGACTTCATTGAGCATATCCATCACGATCTGATGGGCGTGAGTGCCGGTCATTACTGTACATGCCTCCTGCAATGCTCGAGTGTATACCAGATCTCCCACAAGCATCGCCTGAGAGAGTCATACATGTGTGTCATCATATGTGGCAGCGAGATGTTGGTGATAGGTCGGTATCTGATGTCTCATCGTGCCCTGATCGCAGATATCATCGTGGATCAATGCAAATATGTGTATCATCTCCGACACGATACCCACCTGCGTGATATACTCTAGATCCTCTCATCCATACAGGCTATATCGCAGATACACCATATATGGACGAAATCTCTTGCCGTGATCTACATATGGTCTGAGATAGGTCAGTAAATCAAAGGTCTCATCATCAGGAAAATATCCTCTCACAGACTCAAGCTTGCTCTCTAGCCAACTCTCCAGTGCAGTATCAAAATGCGTTTTATATGCTTGTAGATTCATATCACTAAGTAATATCCTTCGGTCAAATAGAGAAGAAAGTAAGTAAAATTATTACTACCTCTTGTAGTAATCCTCAACACAATTACAACTGTCATATGCAAAAATCTACAAAAAATATCGCTATCATCGGTTCGGGTTTTGGTGGACTGTCGGCTGCCTGCTATCTCGCACAGCAGTGACATCAAGTCACCGTATACGAAAAAAACGAACAGCTCGGTGGTCGCGCAAGTGTAAAACGTGCCGAGGGATATACCCGAGATATGGGTCCTTCGCGATATCTGATGCCTGACTTATTTGAGGAGTTTTTTGCTGATTTTGGCAAAAATATCCACGACTATCTGGATCTGACTCAGCTGGATCCTAGCTACAAGATCTACTACAAAGACAATCCCACGCATCCTATGATAGATGTCTCAGCCGATATAGAGACAAACCGTGAGACATTTGAGTCTCTGGAGCCTGGCTCAACAGACAAGCTCTATAAGTATCTAGAAAAATCCAAGTACACCTACGAGATCGGGATGAGTCAATTTGCTACCAGAAATTATGATAATATATGGGACTTTTTTAGACGAGATATGGCGATCAAAGGAGCACAGATGAAGATATTTTCTTCTATCCAAACCTATGTCAAAAAATACTTTGCTTCTGATGAGATGCAAAAAATCATCCAGTATCCTATGGTGTTTCTCGGCTCTCCTACCGACAAAACTCCCGCACTGTACAATCTGATGACCTATGTGGATTTTGGTATGTGAGTGTGGTATCCGCAGTGAGGGATGTGATCGCTGGTCCAGGCGCTGGTAGATCTGGGTACTGAGCTGTGAGTGACTTATCGCACTGATAGCGAGGTCAGTCAGATCATCACTACTCCAGCGGCAACCAAGTGGCGACAGCTGTGAAAGAAAAAATCAAAAGTAACCGCTCTCCAGCTGAGCTCCTGAGAGATCGTACAGATTGACGCTATTGTCTCCAATGCTGATATGCACTGGACAGAGACACAACTGCTAGATATACCAGATCAGACATACAATGAAGCATATCGAGACAAGCACGTCCTCGCTCCAAGTGGGTTTTGTATGTATGTATGACTGGACCGTAAAATTGAAGGCCTGGAACACCATACCCTGATATTTAGCGAAGATCGAGAAAAGGGGAACAAAGAAATATTCTCCACCAAGACCTACCCTACCGATCCCTCCTACTATATCTGCTGCCCGAGCAAGACTGATCCTAATGTAGCTCCAGAGTGAGGAGAAAATCTATTTTTCTTGGTGCCGTTTCCGTCTCGTATACAGATGGATGATAACGCCAAACAAGCATATAGAGACAAGATCATAGCAGATGCGCAGCAAGTCCTGTGACAACAACTAGAATGACACATCGTCCACGAAGAAATCTTCTGACCTGATGAATTTAACAAAAGATATCACGCCTATGGCGGCAATGCACTCAGTGGATGAGCGCATCTGTTTCGCCAGACAGCGATATTTCGCCCACACAATGTCTCCAAAAAAGTAGATGGGCTCTACTATGCATGATGATATACCAATCCTGGTATATGAGTGCCGATATGTATTATCTCTGGGAAGTTGGCGAGTGAGAGGGTTGAATTATTATAAATTATTCATAACTATATATTGACTTAACAATATTGTTTATTATCTTTGGAAGATATATTTATTCTCCTAGCATTAGCAATATGTCGATTCGTGATGCGTTACATACAATTGAGGTTGATGATTCATTGATAGATCATGAATATCTAGATGAACAAGAATCATTAGAAAAAAGAACTAATCGTCGATGATATTTTGCTTTTACAGAAAAAGAATTGCTGCAAATACTCAGTCTAAGACAAAAATGAATGATATGAGATCATCGGAAACCTTTTTTGGATTCAAAATGAGAACTGAAAATACATAGCAAAGAATGAGCACATATGTCAGTATATATGGATGGTAATGTAAAAGATCATCAGAGATTACAATCTCAAGAAATCTGATACTATGGCTATGCAAATGTCATCACATGATACCATACTGAAGAAGAACATAAGTTGCTAACAATATTATGAGACACTCATGATTCTGGTGAAGCGAGAACTAGAAAGTGAGACATTTTGATTATGAAAAAAGAAGAAGATGAAGAAAAGTTAGATAAAATGGATGAGTATCTAGAGTGAATAATGGTGCATCTCAATAGTCTCAAATCTCGAACTGAGCTGGATGCTAATCAAAACGATAAAGCCTATGATATTGAAAAAGCTCTACTCCAGATATATGAGATAAATGAAAATAAGAAACATCCGCTCTATGCATCATTTTCAATGTATGAAAAAATATCATATCTAGTATGATGAGTATATGCACTAAAACAATCAAATCATCTAAATGACTTGAATGCTCTATTAACAGTGTTGCTAAAAAGACAAATGAAAAATTTTGAACAATATATTTCATCACTTAATTATGGTGTTTTACTTTTTCTAGATGATTATCGTTTAGAGATTGAGAATATGTTTCAATATGTATTAAAATCAAATCTAGATAATGACTTCATCAAAGCCTATAAGAAACGAGGAGAGTATGAATCAATTTTAGATCAACACACAAATCAGATTAGTGAAATTAGATCAAAGGTAGTGGATCATTTTGAATGAGAGTAGATTCTAGCGCATATAAGCTTCTATATGTTTTATCTCTATGAAATTGATAAGTAAAAGCCAAGAGACATAAAAACTTTTTACCCAACCCATCTCATAGGATTTTCCTTGATATACTTGCGGATGCGATCTAGATCTTTCTCATCACGTATTATATGGTCATGATAGCGTCACTGTCGTCAGAAAGGTATATTATTACTGTTGGCATATTTTGTGACACGAGCTTTGATATTGCGTATAATAGATCATATCGTCTGTTTTTCTTTTTGATCCAAAATCCCCAAGATAATATGCACATGGTCTGGCATGATCACAAACTCATCTACCACTACATCTTTTCTGATAGTTTGGGTCTGCAAGATCTCCTGATGGCATACCTCTCATATTTCAGTCAGCTGGAGGGACACATTGCCATATGTCCCAACGATAGCTGACGGACTGATAGTACATAGCGAACGTACACGATTTTTGGTGTTGAAAGTCACGAAATAATATCACACCTGAGAGTAATCATATCACTCCAGTCTCGGTGACTTACGATCCAATATCCTCACTCTCGTCATCACCACACAACACAAACTAAAAACTCTACACACCTACACACAGGACACTTGTGTCCGCTCGTAAGGACACACGGAAGTGTGTCCACAGCAGGACCATACATGAGTCTCACACATACTACCACAAGCAATCACTACATGAGTACCACCCAAAACAACACAAACCCCACCCCCGCATTGATCCGAGGAAATCGTCTGTACAGACTCATCACATCTGATGAGAAGCTAGCAATGATCATCGCAAGATAGACTCATCACATCAGGAGTAGCGGCACTCATACGACTGTATATCACAGATATGCTGCGAGTGCCCATAGCAGACCACAGTATATCAGCGTACCACGCTTGCCTAGAAGGACGGCTGTGGTGGTGAGACCTGCCTCGCGGTCAGGCTGTATATCAGGTATAGCGCTATATGCGTGCATCGCCATAGCCCACAGCCGTGCTGCCACAAAGGCTACTCGGCTAAATCACACTATACTATTGCCTGCTACTATCCATCATACCACCGATGGGAGGATATACAGGATGTTGAATATCCCGTCAATGAAGGGTTTGGATTTGGCGCGTATGGGCTTGCTACTATAGTAGTAGGCAGACAACCAAAACAGTACCAACGCCAGCCCTCACCATCGTCGCTGAGCATCCATATATACATATCTCTGCACATAGATCAGCAATACCAACAAGAGTCCTCACTCTATACCATTGAATAGCCAGATCTTGCGAGAGAGTCGGGATTTTTGGTTTTCTTGCAAAGCATCTTCATAGCCTTGTTTTTTGATATTATGTTTGTCGGTATCGCCATCAGCGATATCATTGACGCCGTATACAAACAAATTGGCACTAAAAAGAAAGTAGTCTACAGCAGTCAGCAACAACAAAAACATCGGCACTGATCGATAGATCGCAAATCCAGCAAATATATCACCTCAAGTCTGATGTACTATCCCTGCTATCCATCCAATCAAAAATGGTCCAAACATATACATCCAAAACCTGGGTCTAGAAATTCTAATCAAGCGTTCCCATTGCATAGCGTATGGTCTTAAACAATAAAGTGCGGAGTTTTTCAAATTTGGTGGTGCGTGCGGTACGAGTGAGGGTGTCGTAATCATTGCGTATGATCTTGTCCAGGATAGACTCATACATCCAGCTAGCTACCAGCACTGCTCTCCTCCCCTGAGGATGCAGGAGCTGGATGCCTTTGTTGGCCTCACGATATAGCTCCTTGCATTGCAGGACTTGAGCAGACACAAACTTTTGCCATCTCTCATCTACTGGCTTGCCTTGGACATACTGCGTGAGGAGTATATGGTTGAGATCGTGCTGCAGCAGACGATCCTCAGGCATATAGATACGATCGTATTCAAGTAAATCTTCCGATATATCTCTCAGGAAATTGGTATACTGCATCGCCTCTCCTAGCAACTTAGCAGTACGCCACACCTCCTGCTCCTGACTCTCATCATATCCGATCAGCTTGCACATCATCAGCCCGATCACCTCCGCCGAGCCATACATATATCACTGCAAGTCCTCATATGTCCTATACACCTTCTGATCCAGGTCCGCATACATCGCAGCAAAGAAATCCTCCACCCACTCCAACGGTATCTCATACTGATGACACAGACGCGACATCTCACGACTCACTTCTATCCGATCTGAACGATCTCCCCCCTTGATAAAGGGGGGTTGGGGGGGATTTGAAACAATAGTAGAGGTTTGAAAAACATCCACAAAAATTCTCCACATCTCGTCCAGCTCCTGTCTCGCCAGTACAGGATCTGCCGCAGGGTCATCTACCACATCATCGGGTATTCTGACAAACGCATACAACGCGAAAACATCATCCCTCACCTCTTGAGGAAAAAACCAATTCGCTACATAGTAGCTGGTGCCGTGTTGTTGCATATATTTTTGCATTGTTTTGTTTGTATGGAAGTATATTTTGTTTGCGAACAAAAAGCCCAACCAAAATTCTGATCGGGCTTTAAAAAATGAATTAAAGATGTTTTATTCTAATCCTCTATATTCATAGTATACTTCAAATGGTATATTGAAAGATCTAAGAAATCCATAGGGATAGCAGCTTATGCAAATATGCGGTTTACCCTCCTTTCTTCTGAGCTTCTTTTTTCCAGGATGCCAATGCAAGTAGTATATACCAAAATCAACTTCATCAGGTCGATACTCTTCTATACCATTACCAAACTTCCAACCAACATCGAGCATTTGCTTAATGAACGTATCTTTTGCTATAAGCTGAATTTTTTCGTCAATAATAGTCGTAATTTCATAGTATGAGTCTTCAATTTTCTTTGAAGATAGAATATTTTCAATTCTAAATCTAAAATCAACTTCACAGAAATGCTTTTCACCTCTTACAGTTGCCGTATATGTATCATTCTCACAATCTAAAACTTGCTTGCAAACAACTAGTACATCGTAGATATGCTTTCTAGCTACCATTGCAGGTATGCCAAACTTGAAAGGTAATTTAAATGGTAATTTTAATGTGCTCATTTTTTTATTTTTTATTTTTATCAATCACGTTACTTGACATATATACTCATATATTCATAAAAATCAACCTCAAACCACTTGCATTCTCTCTCAACTCCCCTACATACAAAACCACCTTTTATCTGTAATTATAAGTTATGAAAAAACTCCTACTCATCATCTGACTCAGTCTATGAACACTTGCACTCACCTGATGCAACAAGTGACCATCAGAACCATATACTATAGAAAATCCTACGGATAATTTTCAAGAATATAGCCCTGTAGCATTGGCTTCAGCACAAGAAGCAGGAGATACGACTGTGATATACTTCTGAGCTAGTCGATGCCCTGGATGTATGGCTCTCAAGGATGATATCATAGCAAAAAGCGATACCATCCCAGAGGGAGTCACAGTACTAGCAGCGGATTTTGACCTAGCTGTAGATCTCAAAGAAAAATACGGCGTAAGCAAAAAACATACTACCGTATACATCAAACCAGACGGTACCGTAGCTACCAAAAACACTAACAAAGAACATAGTTTAGAAGATATCCTCGCTGGAGTACAAAGCCTAGATAGTATATAATCATCATTTTATATATCAGCCCAGTCATAAGCCTTGAGTGACATGCTCAAGGCTTTTTTGATACATTCGATTTTGATTATTTTTTGATTTTCTTGCATATATTCTTAGACTCCCAGTATGACTACCGTAGCAGATAGAGATCTCCGCAAACTCAAAAAGCCTCTCAGGGAAGCGTGGAGAAAAATGGAAAAGAAATGTCACGCCAAGTGACTGTATGTTTTTGTTACCGAAGGCAAAAGATCGGCTCAGAGACAAAAAGAGCTCTACGCACAATGAAGAACCAAGCCAGGAAAGATAGTGACCTGGACGCTCCACTCCAGGCATATGGTGGGCGAGGCATTTGATATTGCCTGGGATCCCAAGCATCACTGATCGCTCTACCCTAGCGATCTCCAGCTACGAGAGCAAGTAGGTAAGATCTGAGAGTCTGTAGGTCTAGAGCGATGAGGGAGATGGGCCCAGACTCCAGATAGGCCACATTTTCAGCTGCCTAGTTCTGCACACGTCCACACACCCCAGGAGGAGCAAGACATCTACAAGCAGTTGTTTGGGTATTTTTTGCAACTCATACAAGATGATAAGATCTCCAAAGAAACAATCAAAAATATCCCCGACAAAGTATGGGATCAGGCGAAAGAGCTGGATATCAAAGAAATCGTCGTAGACTACCTCGAGACTCTAGACCGAAACGAGCTCGCAGAGGAGTTTGTATATATGTTGGTAAATTTATGGAAAGGGAAAAAATAAGAAAAGAGAGTAGAGAATAGAGAGTAGAGAAATTAAGATTTTTAGTAGTATATAGTGCTAGCACAATAACCACATATGGTCGATGCAACTACTCCTCTCCCAACAAATTAGTACTTTCTAGAAATTCTTGCAAAAATTCTATAGATCATAGATCCAACTGCTGTACAAATTGGGAGATGATGTATATCACTCATCACGCCACTACCGTAGCGCCTATAGCAGTACCAGCACCAGCCAACAATCCACTCACAAATCTATATCCCAGACGAGATCTTTTGTCTATCACTTCTGAGAGCTGATCTAGAGATATCTGGAGGTCATTTTCTTGGTTGGTCATTGTGTTTGGCATGAGATAAATATATAGTTAAATTGATAGGTATGTTGGATAGGATAGCAAGTTGGGAGGATACAAAAAAACCACCTCGCAGTGGTTTTCATTTTATATGGTAAGTCTAAAACTCTTATGAGAACAGGATTAAATGAGAGAGAAGAATATAGTAAATCGGATAAGAATTAAGATCAATTAAAATCCGATTTACTAAGTAGCATATTGAGTTCTGACTAAATCCTTATGTCTTAAATTATAATCAATATACTATAATCTTACTCTCTATCACTACCTATAATTGTTTTTATATCTTCCAAATAAAATTAGTAGCTTTCTCCGACATTTCCCACAATTTTCTAGCAACATCTTTGTCTTTTGCATGTGGCTCGATATAATGTTCTCATACTGGACCAACCCAATTACTTCTTCATGTTGGACCATAAAAACCTTTTTGCTCTAAGTCTGATTCAGTAGCACACATTAACAATGGATAACAACCTCTTTCAGCTGATTGTGTAAGCGGAGTCATCAAGAAAAAGATAAATCTCATAAGTAAACTACCACTTGTTTTTATAAGTGATGTTCTAGAAGCACCTGGATGACAAGCATATACTTTGACATTTCTATTTTCTGCCCTCTCAAGCCTATCTTGTAATTCATAAACAGACATGATTTGAGCTAGTTTACTTTGACTATATGCATTGTTTGGAGTGTATCAATCATCCCAATTTATATCATCAAACTTGATTGTCTTAATACCCATATCATATCCCATACTACCAACAGTAACTATGCGTCATTTAGATTTTTCAATTAGCGGAAACAATATTCCTTGAAGTAAAAAATGACCATAGTGATTTATACCCATTTGACTTTCAAATCCATCTACTGTAATTTTTTGTTCAGGTACTTGAGCAATAGCACCATTACATATCAAAGCATCTAAACTAGAAACATTTTCTAATACCTCTTTTGCGGTTTTTCTTACTGATGCTAGCTCTGCTAAATCTAAATGTATAAATGACACATCAATATCATCCCCAAGTTCATGTATAATAGCTTTTATAGCGTCTTCAGACTTCTTAGGATTGCGATTCAACATTATTACCTTTGCGCCTTTGGATAGCAATATTTTAGATGCTTCAAATCAAGTGCCACTATTTGCACCTGTTATCAGATATGTTTTTCCTTTGAGTGAACTAATGCGCTCTGGCGCCCAACCTTTTGGACCAAATTGATTCTTATATTTCATATTACGATGTGATGTTCTAAAAATTTAATATATTAAGATTGTTGACCGGTTCGCTTGCGGCTTTTAAGAACTTTACTTTTATTTAATTATAATACTTAGGTCATGAGTTTCAATCTGTGCTTTATAGCCAGTTTTAGATTTTAGCATAAAAAAAACTCTCCCTAAAGACAGTTCTTACTTATGTTTTTTTATGGTAGGTCACAAGGTAGAAACATAAAACCACTCAATACCTCTTTCGTAGTAGAATATACGAACACTATAGTAAAACTCAGTCCTTATATCAATGCTATCTGGCGACAGATGGAATTTTCTGATTATGCAGATAAATGGAGAAAGCATAATGAACACCAACTATAATTCTATATTTTTATTACCACGGGGACATCAAAATATAGATACAATGATTAAAACAATCATACTTTTATTATCATATTCTATCTAATGATTACAACTCAATCTACTAAGAAAACTATTCAAAAGATGATGAGAAGCCAAGCCAAGAAACAAGAAATAATGGACTATATGCAGGAGCATACTCCACATCTACTCAACAATCCTCATAGAAAACAAAGAATAAGAGATTGTTGTAATGTGCTAAGATTCATCAACTATGGAAAAGGTGAAGTGAAACTTATGAACGCAAACTTCTGTAAGTATGATAAGTTCTGTCTTGCCTGTTCTACAAGGAGAGCTATCAGAAAAATACAGCACTTTGTGCAAGGAATAGAGAAATACTGATTGGAAAAGAAAAAATGGTATCACATCACTCTTACTATCCGTCATAACAAAGGACAATCATTAGAGCAAAATATGGATAGGATAATGTCCTACAAAAAGACCATAGGACTTGCTGTAAGGAATAGTCAAAGACCAAATCAAAAGAAGCAATCATTCTTCTCTCAGTTCGATGGAATGGTATCATCTATAGAAGTGACACATTGAAAGAACTGACGACATCCACATATACACGCTCTTGTATGTACTGACAATGAAATTGATATAGAATATTTTCAAAAATTATGAGCAAAATCGAACAGACAGCTTATCAATGAACGATACAAAATAACGAAAGATAGTTTTTGTGTAGCGATGAGAAAAGTGGATGTGAGCAAAAATCATTTTGATAGACAGGGAATAGCTGAGGTCTTCAAATATGCTGTAAAGTTCTCTTCTCTTACTACTCCTCAGTTGGTAGAACTGATAGAACTACAAAAGAGAAAACAATACAGATTCTATGCAACTACAGGTATATTTAGAGGACGAAAAATAGACAAACCAAAAGCTAAGGCATTACAAAAACTATGAATGACCGAAACTGAGAGAGTGACTAAGTTTCTGTATGAAGATTATCAATATGATGAGAAATGATTGTTGTATCGTGTTCAATAAATCATCAAAATTATTTCATTACAAATTTTCTACAACTTCTCTAAATGATTCCGAAGACATTCATAATATTTTACCACGCAGAGAAATCGTTAAGAAACCTACTCATCCCACTCAAGGAATAAAAACATATTCAACGGGCTCAGTGAATCATATAGGAGATAGCCATTCTACTGGAAGATTCTCTCTACCAAAAAGTGTTGTAAAAATACTTTCGTTAATAGTGTTGTGCGTTGCTATGTAGATAGTATTATCAGTGGCGTCTCTTTGTTCTCCCAATGTTCTACCTAGTTCTCTAGCCTGTTCATATCAATGATCTGTCAGCTGTCACTCCTTATCTTTCTCTCAATGTCTAAATGCAATGATCTTGAGAGAGTCTCAAGATCTAATCACTCTTTCAAAAATCTTACTCATATCAAATAAGAAATTTTTAGCTAGATCTTCTGGCTGACTCTCTCGCTTTCAATCAAGAAAATTTGATACAAGTTCTTCTTCGGTTAGTCCTTGATTCTTCCAATACATAAATTCTTCAGCTATCTCTTCGGGATAATATTCAGTATTGAAAAATCATAGCTTAGATCTTACTTCAACATCTATGCTTTCTTTAGCATTAAGGTTAATTTCCTTAGCTACCTCTTTTCAGGTTTCGTTTGCTCTAGGAACGGATGATGTGTATATCTTTTTTGCCATCAAGAAAATCTAATAAATACTTAATTGTATACTAATAATAATCATTATGCAAATCTATTCGAATATGGAGATAGTTCCTGTATCTCAATCTACCTCTACATTCATTCAAGTTTTTAGAAGATCTGTGGCATTTCCTGTTGCTACTACGCAAGGTATTCATAGTTCTCTAGATACTATTGCAGCGTGGGACATCATTCATCATTGATTAGTAATTATTGCTGAAGCCTTATTGCAAGCTGCTATGATACTAGGTTCTGTACTTTCAGCAACAAGTATTTCTCAATGATTCATTTCTTCGACTAGCTTACTTACTTCATCATATTTGCTTATATCTACTTTGATAACCCTAACTATACCATTCACTTTTCATCAGCTTGCACTTGTTCAGGAGATCTTATCTCAAGACTGTTGGTACAGATGATTGAAAGCTGGATAGACTTGTTCTCAAAACTCATAAATCAATTCTCAATTATCAGAATAGATTAAATGTCATTTCTTTCTTTCCAACAAGATCTTATCTTCAATAACTCCATCATCAAATAATCTCACTGCATCATCAATTTTATAGTATCTTAAATTATCCTCTGAGATTCAGAATTGCTTGGAGAGCTTTGAAATTATTCAATTAAAATAACAATCAGGAGTGAAGCACATCTTATTCAAGAAAGCTCTACCATCTAACTTGAGTTCCTCAAAAGTTTCAAAGTTTTTTTTGACTACTTCATCCTGTTGTTGATACACTAAATCTGTGTAGAAGTATTCAGTCAATCTATACAAGTAACGAAACTTTTGCGACAAAGCAACATATTCTTTAAAATCAGATTTAGTAATTTTGTCACTCGATATGATATGTTGATACTGTTGAGATACTTCTTGCTTGGTGTTAATAATATCTTGTTGATATTCTTGGTACTTTTTACTATCTCAATATAGTTCCAATCATTCTTGATTAGTTTCTTTTTGTTTCTCGGTACTCATAAAAGATACTCGTTGATTATCATTACAAACTACCATACACTCAAGGTCGGCATATAATCTAGAAAACTCATCTGAAATAATAAAAGGCACTGCAGAATCAAATTGGAATAGTCTAGTATAATATGAGTTGTTGAGTTTCTTTATAACCTTAGTAGTCAGATTCTCTGATCTTTTAATTATATTAACTACGCCATTATGAGCATCAACTTCTACTTCATCTCAATCTTTGAAAAACTGAGTTGCAAACTTAGTTCATATTATACAAGGGACACCTAATTCACGAGAAACTATTGCAGCGTGGCAAGTGATTCAGCCTTCATTAGTTATTATGGCTCAAGCTTTTTTCATTAGTGGTACAAACTCAGGACGAGTCATCGAGGTCACTAAAATATCTCAATCATCAAAATCATTGAATTGGCTTGCGTCTAAAACAATCTTGATGTTTCATATCACGTGTCAGGCAGTGGCTGTAGTTCATTCTATTCTTCAAACGTTTCACTTAAACTTTTTGCTGACAAAAGCATTCTCAATCTCATCCATATCAATTTGAATATTATTGGACTCTAAGACATTAACTGGCTGAGATAGACTTTCAAAACCATTTATTCTTGCTTCAATATTTTCCTTATTCTTTTTAATATGATTGACTCAAGACTGAAGATCAAAAGGATGTAGTAGCATACAGAAGCTCTTATCTATTCAGACTCTCCTGCATACATCTAAAGAAATTTTATAGAATAATGCCTGACACATTGCTATCTCATCTTTCCTGTAATCTCTCAACCTGATAACATATCTACAGTATCTTGCTATCTTATTATGCAGTTCAGAAGCGTCAGCTTGGACTTGTGTATTATCAACCACTTTACTTTCAATATCTTTATATTTCACTAAATCGTTTTTAATGTAATCCAAGCTTTTCACTTCCTTGTAGTCTGTATATAGATACAAAGCAAGCATTGCAGTTTCATTTCATATTACTCATCATTGAGCTAACAAACCTTTTTTATACTCGTGCCTTTTTTCAAATGAATCAAAGGATTCATCAGAAATTTTTTTCACAATAATGGTAATATCTTCTTTTGAAATTTGATGACTATCAAGAACATCAGCCATTATTTCTTCGGTAAAATTTTCTATAAATAAAGTTCTTGTTATGATCTCACTATACAATGATTGTAGACTTTTTGCCAAGTCAGTAACATCATTGTCTGAATAGTTTCCCAAATCTTTTACTATTGTTGTCTTATATAATTCAATAATGTCAGAAGCCTTTTCTGTATAATACTTTTGAAAGTCATCTATATTAAAATCATCATCTAAGTAATTCTTAAAATGATTTCTTGCGATATCACCATAAGCAGTCTCGCTAAAGACTATTAGAGATTCATCCTTGCTCCAAGCTTGATACATTGGAAATCATCATTCGTCCATTATCCAGGTAGTTAAAAACAATGGAGCATAAGATCATCTAATAACAAAAGACTTATCATCTCATAACAGTGTTTCAATTTTTTTAGATAATTCTGCCTCTTGAGTATTTTTTTCTATAATTCTCACTACGCCATTATCGGCATCTACTTCAACCTCATCTCAATCCTTTAGAAGTTGTGTTGCAAATTTGGTTCATATAACTGATGGTAATCACATTTCTCTTGATACTATTGCAGCGTGACTAAGCATTCATCCAATGTCTGTAATGATAGCAGTAGACTTTTGCATTAGTGGAACAAAGTCAGGTGTTGTCATAGTAGTCACTAATATATCTCAATCTTGAAACTTGTGAAAGTCGTCAGTTGCATAGATAACTCTCACTTTCCCCTTAGCGTATCATTGATTTCATATCTGTCATAATAATTCATTATCACTTTTTGGTTTCGGGACCATCTTATTTTGTAGATAGGTTAGATCAATTTTTGATTCAGATGTTCTAATATTTTCTTCTTCATCAAAATATAATAACCAATTATGATCTCTACGCGTTTCAATCAATTTAAGATAGTTATCTTTAGTTAGCTTGTTTTCAAGAATTTTTCTGATCTCAGGTGGAGTAAGGTGAAGCATATCTCTATATGAAATAGCTAAGTTCTTTGCTAGATTCTTTAATCGATCGTCTAAATGAAAAGATAATATCGAGGAATATTCTACTCAAGCTTGTCTTACAAATGTTAGATCTTTACTAGCGTCAAGAAACTCTCTAAATTCTTCAGAAACTTTGTTATAATAACTTGCTGATTGTCTGTGCTCAGTATGGTTTGCAATAAGATCAAATAACTTTTCATTTGTCATTTTCTCTCAAATATAATTGATCATCTCTATCCATCAGTATTCATCAGTGTGTTTTTCAAAAGCTGTATTTATTTCTTTTTCAACAAGAATTTCTTCAAGGGTAGCTTTATCAAGTCATTTTTCTGCAATTAACTTCTTAATCATTCATAGATCTTTTTGTTGGTCTAGTAGATGTGATGAGATCTTCGGTATCAATCAAGGTATTTCTTCCGCAGGAATTTTTTCACTCATTGCTTTATCAGCTAAATGTGATTCAAATGATTCTGATAATAAGTATCAAAAACACCAATAAGTCATATAGGTTTCTGCTATCTCTACAAATCTATCAAAATCATTTACAGTAATATCTTGATTGCTTCAGATCAACTTGATTTCATCAAGCAATCAGTCAAAATTTTTTCTAGCACTCAAAGCCAGTTTATGATATTTATCAAATGAATTTGATCAAACATCTTCAGAAACAATCTCATCAATTTCTAGTAGAATATCTTTGTCAGCAAAAAAGTGTCATCAATTTAAGATAAGTATTCAAGACTTTGAGATATTGAAACCAAGTTTATTAAGTGTCTCTTTATCAAATCGTTTTAACCAAAAGTATGCAGCAAAAATATCATTTCTTCGTAGTCAGAAAAAATGATAGTTTGAGTACTTTATCTGATCTAGTTGTGAATCAGTAAATTGATGTGACTGAATTGTGGTAATTGGTCTTGCTTGCAAGATATACAACTGACCATCTTCCAAAGCCCATTCTATATCCATAGGTTTCTTGTAGTGTTCTTCGATTCTTTCTGAGATTTTTGCTAGTTCTATAATATGCTCATCTGACAGCTTTTGCACTCACTGTATTGTTGATTCAATTTCTTCCTCTTTGATTCATCATTTATCTATATCAACCACAAGCTTCTTACTCTGAGTGCTAAAGTTCTTTTCAAGAATCTCTTTCTTGGGTTTACTCCGTAGGTAATTATCTGGTGTAATCATTCAAGATACAACAGCTTCTCATAGTCCATATCATCACTCTATAATGACCTGATCAGTATTGTTTGTGACAGGGTTAGCAGTAAATGATACTCCAGCTACTTCACTATTTATCATTCTCTGTACCACAACAGCTACCTTTATCTCATCTTTATCTATTCATTTAGATTCACAATATGCCTTGATGCGATCTGAGTTGATAGACTTATGACATTCCATTATTTGTTCTAACAGATTTTCTCTATCTACAAACAGGTATGTTTCAAACTGTCCTGCAAAACTATCATCTACTCCGTCTTCTTTGGTCGCGCTACTTCTTACTGCAACATATTTGGTAGCTAGTTGATCAAATGCTTCATATATTTTATCTTTCCATTGATTGTGATCGATACCAAATGCTTCGGTAGTAAGGACGAATCAATCAGAAAATGGAAATCACGCCCTCATAAGTTCGCCAAGCGATGCTCACTTACCACCACAAGTAGGCACATCAGCAGATGAGATTTCTTTGAATCGTTTGATCATTTATCTTTTATTAGGAAAGTAAAAATATGATTATGTATTCTATATCTATTGTAGATTATAATTCTAGAGCTCTTCTATACTGGGAATTATAATATATCAATTTGCTGTAACTAGATTCATAGAATAATACTCAAAGGGCAAAAGAAATAAGTCAATTCAAAAAAAATATAAAGACCATTGAGCAGATTTGAGAAATTGGTTCAAAAGACATTACATCATCTCTACACTACTTTGATTGATGGTCTGCTATTGTAGGTTCTATGTGATGAACGTGAACTGATACCATTTTATCTACTAAGACAACTGCACCTCAAGAGATAGTAGAAGCTATAAGTATCGCATCTACTGAACTTTATTCTCAATATGAAGACAATGAAATCAAAGCTGATGAGATGTATAAATGAAAAATCTTGCAAGTTGATGGAAATGTGAAATCAATTTGAAAAGATATATTGGATGATATGTTTGTTGCGTTGGAATGAGACGGACTTATTTTCACTATCCAATGTATGCTCAAATAATCTGAAAAAGAGAAGGCAATCAATCTAAACGAACGAGACTATATCACAGTAGAGTGAAAAAATAGTTGAAAACTTGGGAATGTACTACTAAAGAACTGCATCATCAAATAATACCTAGCTTTCATTGAAACGTGAATAAAACAATCTATACTGAATCAGTTTTGTATAGTAATTTTTTCTATGGTTGATAACAGTAATGAGATACGCATACCATCTATAGAAAAACTTGCTATAGATAATCAAAAATCACTCCAAGCAATATCATTGCCGAGTAAAAAACTTGTTGAAACTATAAAGATTATGAATGAACAAATGCTTGCACCTATACAACAAATCACAAAGATTATGGAAGAGAATAACAAACAATTATCTTGGGCGTATCAGATTCCTTTGAAAGATTTTTTCAAAGAGCAAAAAAGAATAACAGAGCATATCAATACTATCGTAAGTAATAATTGATTTACTCAAATGATTGAAAACCTAAAATCATCATTGACTGAAATCAACTTTCCTAGAATCGTATTTATGGAAGAAGTAACTTACAAGCAAGAAAAGCATACTGATAAGAAACACGAAACAGAAACTACAGTCATAGAAAAAACAATAAAGAAAACAGTAGAAATATGATGAAAAGTAAAATGATGATTTGATGTGAACGCTCTAGTACAGGAACAATTAGAAAAAGGTCATTGAATGGATATTATCATACCAACCAATAAAGGAGAATTGGAAACTATATATCTTGTAGATGATCTTACAAAAGATGAACTGTCATACTTTCATAGATACGGAAAAGAAAAAGCATACTTCTGAGAAGTTTCAGTAAAGTTTCATCATTGAAAAGCAGTATGATGAAAAAAGACGATAAGAATTGATGTTGATAAAAAACAGTATTTGAATACATAGTAGCTACCTGTAAACAGAGAATACAGGACTATTTGTTCGGAAATATAGCTACTTTACGTTCGCTATGCGACAGGTAAAGAACTATGGTAACCATTATGATATATGGTTTCTCTTCCAGAAGCAAGAGAGCTACTATGAGATGAATTTGCTGAAATGTCTGATGAAACAGTTCAACATCTAATCACTCTCATCAAATCTATATGCGAATATGTTATCACTACTGATAGCAACTCAATAGAAAAGTAGCTTTTTCTAATCAAATCACAGTCTTTCGAGATTGTGATTTTTTTATTTGCATTTTTACTCATAAATACTAAGATAAAACTATATTTATTTACATAAGCCCCTATATGAAAATAATTATAGAATTAAACAAAGTTTTATCTTTTATATTTCATCTATGAAAAGACAAAATGAGAAACAACGCAAAGAAAGAGTTCTAAGTTTTGATACAGAGAAATGAAGTATTAAAAAATTAGAAGAAGTAGAAAAGTTGCGTGAGAAAAAAGCAGTAATTTACTGTAGAGTTTCAAGCAAATCGCAAGACTTAGAGTGAAATGGTCTTTCCTCTCAACAAAGAAAATGTAGTGAGCGATGTGCAAAGAATGATGTAAAAGTAATAAAAGTATTTAGCGAAAGATGAGTCTCCTGAGCAAAAACAGAACGTAAAGCATTGAGAGAATTATTAACCTACCTACAAGAGCAAAATAAAAAATACATCAAAATTACTCATTTTGTAGTCTCTGAAGCAAGTCGCATAAGTAGACCAAATGATATTGCAGAAGCATTTACTATAGAAGCAGAGATAAAATCCCATTGAGTAGAAATAATCAGATTAGATGCTCCATCTATTGATGATAGCACAGACGAATGACACCTATTCAAAACCATACAATATGCTGTTGCGTGATATGAGCGTAAAAAAATCTCAAGAAGAGCTGGCGACTGAAGAAGAAATAGATTATTGGAGTGATATCGACCATTCCCTCACGTGCCAACTGGTTATATCAGACAGCGTGTATCAAAAAAAGAGTATCACGATCTCATAGATGAAGAGAGATGACCAATTCTAAAAAAATGATTAGAGATGTATGCTTCTGATGTAATTTTAAGTGATGCAGATTTGTGGAGATATCGAAGCGAACAAGGACTACTCACAAAGTCTAAATGAGCAAACAAACTACAAAGAACCTTTGTAGAAAAAGTGATGCAACTACATAGGATACTCTTCTATGCCTGATATATCATTTACCCTGAGCGGTGAGTAGAAGAACCTATTGAATGACAACACGAATGAATTATCTCACTATCTACTGCACATAAGATCATAAAAAAACAACAAAGAAAACATAAATGAACCAATAAAATACAATGAGTCTCAAAAAAAATGTCAGACGAACATCCTATGAGATGAGTAATAACTTGCTTTCATTGCAGAAGAAAGTTCACAAGTTGGAATACAAGCAAGATGGTATGACCAAAATGAGATAAGACAAAAAAACTCTATCCATTTTATGGATGCAATAATAAAGACTGTGACGGTAGAATGAACGTAAAGAAAGAAGTATTAGAAGAGAGCTTTACTGATTTTCTTGCAAAAATGAGTTTGCCTGAGTGAATACTTAAACTCATCAATACCATATTTGAACAAGCACGAGAAGAAAGCAAGCAAGATAAAGTTAAAAATAGAAAAAATAGAATAAAGACAATTAAATCTTTAGAGAAAAGGCAAAGCAATATAGAAGAAACACTACTACAAACACAGAACTTAAAACTCTGAAAAAAATTAGAAGAAGAGCGAGCAACCTTAAGTGAAAAAATAGAAATAATGAATGATGATTTGGAGAATAATACACACTCAGACGCCAAGAAGAAAGCCCTTTTGCAAAAAGTTCAGCATTTATTTGAAGATCCTCTCGCTATACGAGAACTAGGCAATCAAACTATGAGATGACTATTGATTACGGTTCGATTTGGCGATACTCTTTTCTATACAAAAAAAGAGTGACTTAAAACCGTTTGAAACGGCACACTCTTCAGTATCTATCGTGATTTATCTAAATTATTTCCTAGTGGTAGGTGACCCGGGATTCGAACCCGGGACCTTGGGCTTAAGAGGCCCCTGCTCTAACCAGCTGAGCTAGTCACCCTCGTAAAGTTGAAAGTGTAAAGTTGAAAGTGTAAATAGCAAGGTTTTAAACTTTAAATTTTACGCTTCACGCTTCAAAACAGTGCTCACGAATATAGGATTATCTCCCGTGATTGCAATTTATTTTTGGATTTTTCATTCACGACACATCCTGGAAGCTACACATAGTTCTTTTGGTCCAACAATCTCCATAGGAGTGCAAATATCTCCTGTCTCAGGATCGGAGATCAGATATATGTCCAGTCACGACTGATGAGTCATTCTGAGACAAATCTATTGAAATAGTCTTCTCGCCAGGGACTACTGTTGTTGTCCTCCAGACCATAAAATATCCTCCCGAGCAATGCCAGACACTCCTCTCCCAGCAATGGTCTATCGGGAAAAAACGATCCAGCA